>NZ_JBHVCT010000038.1:0-56645 GCF_042803195.1 Streptomyces sp. NPDC057428 | reverse complement strand
CAGCAGGCCCCCATCGCCTACGAACAACAATCAGCTAACATCACACTTGCCGCATAACAACACAAAGGTGTCCACCGTTCGGGGACAAGACCCAAGGACCTGGCGATCGGCGCACCGGAATGCGGGTCCTGGATGCGGGCACGCCCGGTCGGGCAAAGCAGCTGGGAGGTCACCGTCGACGGGCCGCGCGACATCTGGGCGGAGATCCACGACGTCGCCGGCCGATGGCGTGCGGCCGGCTCCCCGCATACCTACCGCCTGCAGATAGAAGCCGACGGCGCCCAGCGGGCGACGACCAGCTGCACCGGCAGCAGCGTCACCAAGAGCCGATCGACGTCCACCTGCTCCTGCGTCGCGACACAGAGGCGGGCGCAGATGTCCTGCTGTCCCGCCGGGCCGGTGATGTCTACGCCTCGGGCGTCGGGTTCCAGGATGACGATCACCGGTCCGCCGCCGACTCCCGCCGCGAAGTCCTCCATCCATGCGTCGTACGCGTCCAGGTCCGGCTCCCGCCCTCCTCGCGGGCCCCGCCTCAGCCCTCCGGGAGTTCGACGGGTGCGATCTCGTCGAACACGTCGCCCGGCCCGGGGTTCGCCGGGTCGGTGGCACCGCCGAACTGGGCCATCACTCCCCACACGGCGTTCAGCGCCGTCTGCACGGCGCCCTCGGCCCATCCGGCGGTCCAGGAGATGTCGTCGCCGGCGAGGAACAGTCCGCGCTTGTCCGGGGGCAGCCGGTCCTGCATGAAGTGGGTGAACAGCCGGCGCTGGTAGCGGTAGTGACCGGGCAGGTTGGCCTTGAACGCGCCCATGAACCAGGGCTCGTTCTCCCAGGAGACGGTGACCGGGTTGCCGATGACGTGCTTGCGGATGTCGACGCCCGGATAGATCTCGCCGAGCGACTTGAGCATGACGTCCATGCGCTCCTTGGGAGACAGCGGGAGCCACTTCAGGCTGTCGTCGCACCAGGTGTAGGAGAGGCAGATGACGGCCGGCTTGTCCGGACCGTCGTCGAGGAGGTACGTACCGCGGGTCATCCGGTCGGTCAGCGTCATGGACATCGTGTCCCGGCCGGTGGCCCGGCCCTGACCGTCGACGGCCTTGTCCAGCCAGAACGGCCGGTCGACGGGCACGAACAGCTTGGAGGACTCCATGTAGTGGGTGCGCTCCATCGCCGTCCAGTGGTCGATCGGGAAGAGCGCGTCGTCGCAGGCGATCTTGGAGAGCAGGAGCCACGACTGACCTGTGAAGACCGCGGCCCGGTAGGTGCGGATGTCGCCCGAGGAATCGGTGACGGTGATCCGGTTCCCGGCCGTCCGGTCGAGCCGGGTGACCGCCGTGCGCGGCTCTCCCCCGTGCAGGGAGGACAGCGACGTCCCCGACGGCCAGTGCACGAGCTTCTGCGGCTCGCGCTCCCACAGGCGCAGCGGCAGTTGCTGGCTGCCGCCGACGATCCCCCGGTGGTGGTCGTCGGCCTCGGTGTAGACGACGCGCAGGATCTCGAGGATCGAGTTGGGGAAGTCGGTGTCCCAGCCTCCGGTACCGAAGCCCACCTGGCCGAAGATCTCGCGGTGCCGGAAGGAGGAGAAGGAGTCCGAACCGCAGAGGAAGCCGTAGAAGGTCTGGTCGTCGAGCTTCTCGACGAGCTTCGCCCAGATCTCGCGGATGCGCGGCACGTCGCGCTCGCGCATGGCGCGGTTCATGTCGGAGAAGTCGGCGCCCTCCTCCAGGCAGGAGTTCCAGGCGTCCATCACCTCGCGGTACACCGGCGGCAGGTCGTCGATGGTCCGCGCGTAGTGGGACTCGCCCTTGAGGTCGACGACGGTCGAGGGGGTGGCCGGTGAGAGGGGGTTGGGGAAGGGCTTGGTCTCCAGGCCCACCAGATCGATGTAGTGCTGGAGCGCCGTGGACGAGGGCGGGAAGCGCATGGCACCCATCTCGGCGGTGAGCGAGGGGTCGCAGCCCTCGAAGCCGACAGTGCGCAGCCGCCCGCCGATCCGGTCCGCCTCGTAGACGACGGGCTTCATCCCCATCTTCATCAGCTCGTACGCCGCGATGATGCCGGAGAGCCCGCCGCCGATGACGGCGACCTCGGATCCGTGCTCGGTGGCCGGTATCTGCCCGATGCCGGCGGGGTGCGCGAGGAAGTCGTCATAGGCGTAGGGGAAGTCCGGCCCGAACATGGTGATCGGCGGCTGCGCGTCGGTGTGCTGGACGGCGGTGGGCACCGTGGACGTCATGGGGTACGGACTCCTTGCTGGGTGAGCGCGGCTGGGGCTCGGGAAGGGAACTGCGGCTCAGGCGAGGGAGCCGTACAGGCCGGGACGACGGTCGTGCAGATAGGGGTTGGCGGCGCGCGAGGCGGCCAGGGACCCGGGGTCGACGTCGCCGACGACCAGCTCCTCGCCACGGCCCGCACGGGCGCGGGCCGTGCCGTCGGGGCCGGCCAGGCAGCTGAGCCCGGTGAACTCGAACTCGCCTTCCGTTCCGGTCCTGTTGACGTACGCGATGTACATCTGGCTCTCGAACGCGCGGACCGGCACGACGGACTCGGCGACGAAAGGGAAGGGGTGCATCAGCGCGGTCGGCACGAGCAGCAGCTCCGTGCCGGCCAGTGCGTGGGCGCGCACGTTCTCCGGGAACTCGACGTCGTAGCAGATCAGCAGCCCGATCCGGACGCCGTCCAGCTCGGCCTGGACGACGGGCAGCTCACCGGGGGTGAACCACTTCCGCTCGAAGGGGCCGAAGAGGTGGGTCTTGCGGTAGTTCGCCAGCGAGGTGCCGTCGGGGCCGATGAGCTGGGCGGTGTTGTGGATCCGCTCGCCGTCGCGCTCGGGGTAGCCGTACAGGACGGCGAGACCGTGGCGTACGGCGATCTCGGCGACCGCTCGCGCGCCGGGCCCGTCCGCGGGCTCCGCCAGTTCGGGGACGGCGTCGCCGATGGCGTACCCGGTCAGGAACAGTTCGGGCGAGACCAGCAGCCGGGCGCCCGCTCCGGCAGCCCGCGCGGCGGCCTCGTCCAGCACCTTCAGGTTCTCCGCGACGGCACCGGGCCGTCCGGAACTCTGGAGCAGGGCGGTACGCAACGGCGGCATGGCTGACCTCGGCGGGGCGGGCGGGGCGGGGAGACGTATTGAAGGTACGGCGCGGGGGACACACCGGACAAGGCGCGAATGTTGCGCGTCCACCGTCGATCCGTTGCGCCTGATGACCCTGGGACGGCGATTCGTTGCGTGCCACGTCCTCGCAGGTCAGGCGAGTGATTTCCGTCTCCGCGGAAGTCTGGGGAGCACGGCAGAGGAGGGACTACGTGCGCGGACCGGACGGCGGGACCGGTGAGGACGGCTCTCAGGCCGGCGGGACCGAGGAGTACCGCCGCAGCAGCGGGGACAGGACGAGCACGGACTTCGTCCGCTCGACGTACGGCTCCCCCGCGATGCGCTCCAGCACCTGCTCGAAGTGGCGCATGTCCGCGGCGAAGACCTGCACGATCGCGTCGGCTTCACCCGTCACGGTGGAGGCGGACGCGACCTCCGGATAGGCGGCGAGGCCCTGCTTGATCGCCTCGGGGGCGGTGTTGCGGCTGCAGTAGATCTCGATGAAGCCCTCCGTCTGCCAGCCGAGGGCCGCCGGGTCGACCCGGACGGTGAAGCCGGTGATGGCACCTTCGGCCCGCAGCCGGTCCACGCGACGTTTCACCGCGGGCGCGGACAGGCCGATGAGCGCGCCGATGTCGGCGTAGGAGCGGCGGGCGTCTTCGGCGAGGGCGTGGACGATGCGTTCGTCGAGGTCGTTCAGGCGCACGTCGGGCGGATCACTTCTCTGCGGCGGACGGTTCGGGGGCGGCGCGTGCCGCCCCCGAAGTAGATCACGCGCACACCCGGACGGGACGCGCCCACCACGGGGCGCGGCCGGTCAGAAGGGGAACTGCGAGCGTCCGTGCTGGACCGAGATCCACTTCTGGGTGGTGAACGCCTCGATCATCGACTCGCCGTTCAGCCGCCCGAGGCCGGAGTTCTTCTCCCCGCCGAAGGGGACGATGGGCTCGTCGTGCACCGTGCCGTCGTTGATGTGGATCATGCCGGTGTGGATGCGCTGCCCCACCCGTACGCCGCGCTCGATGTTGCCGGTGTGGACCGCGCCGCTCAGCCCGTACGGGGTGTCGTTGGCGATGCGCACGGCCTCGTCCTCGCCGTCGAACGGGACGAGCAGGGCGACGGGGCCGAATATCTCCTGGTGCAGGACGGGCGAGCCGGGGGCGAGGCCGGTCAGCACCGAGGGGCTGACGACGTTGCCGTCGGCGCGGCCGTGCAGCAGTGCCGTGGCGCCCGCTTCAACCGTCTCGTCGACGAGTCTGGACACCGCGTCGGCCTGCGAGGAGTTGATCAGCGGGCCGATGTGGGTGGCGGGGTCGGCCGGGTCACCGACGCGCAGGGAGGCGACCTTGGCCACGAACTTCTCGGTGAACTCCTGCTCGACCGCGCGGTCGACCAGGATCCGGTTGGCCGCCATGCAGACCTGGCCCTGGTGGACGTAACGACTGAAGACGGCGGCGTCGACGGCGTAGTCCACGTCGGCGTCGTCCAGGACGATCAGCGCGCTGTTGCCGCCGAGTTCGAGCACCGCGCGCTTGAGGTTGGCGGCGCAGACCGTCGCGACGTGGCGGCCGATCCTGTCCGAACCGGTGAAGGAGATGACCTGCGGGACGGGGTGCTCCAGCAGGGTGTCGCCGATCTCGGCGATGTCGGTGACCACGACGTTCAGCAGCCCGGCGGGCAGCCCGGCGTCCTCGAAGACCTTCGCGATCAGCGTGCCGCCGCACACCGGGGTGTTCTGGTGCGGCTTGAGGACCACGGCGTTGCCGAGGGCCAGCGCGGGTGCGACCGACTTGAGGGACAGCAGGAAGGGGAAGTTGAAGGGGCTGATGACACCCACGACGCCGACCGGCACCCGGTAGACGCGGTTCTCCTTGCCCTCGGTGGGCGAGGGCAGGATCTGGCCGGCCGGCCGCAGGGCGAGGTGTACGGCCTCGCGCAGGAACTCCTTGGCCAGGTGCAGTTCGAAGCCGGCCTTCAGCAGGGTGCCGCCGAGTTCCGCGACGATGGCCTCGCCGATCTCGGCCTCGCGCTCCTCGACGATCCGCAGCGCCCTCTCCAGCACGGCCCGGCGGGCGTACGGGTTGGTCTCGGCCCATTCCTGCTGGGCACGCTCGGCGGCACGGTAAGCCTGGTCGACCTCACCCGACGTGGCGACGGTGATCGACGCGAGCTTCTCCCCGCTGTACGGGTTGAAGTCGATGATGTCCCAGGACCCCTTCCCCGGCCTCCACTTCCCATCGATGTACTGCTGGGCCAGGTCGGTGAAGAAGGAGGACATGAGATCCCTTACCGCAGAGAGGCAGGCAGTCGATTGGGCTCATATTACTTATGCTGCAAGCGAGTTGAAGGTGGACAAGAACGCTCGGACACGAAAAACACCGGTCACTGACAGCATGCGGACGCCCCAACGCACAGGTGCCCCGCCCGGATCGATCGCCCGGGAGGGGCACCTGCGTCGCGACGACCGCCAGGGCCCGCCCGGGTCAGTTCCAGCTGGCGTGCAGCGGCTTGCCCTCCGCGTAACCGGCGGCGCTCTGCACACCCACGACGGCCTTCTCCGCGAACTCCTCGAGCGAGGCGGCGCCCGCGTACGTGCAGGACGAGCGGACACCGGCGACGATCGAGTCGATCAGGTCCTCGACGCCGGGACGGCTCGGGTCGAGGAACATCCGCGAGGTGGAGATGCCCTCCTCGAAGAGCGCCTTGCGGGCGCGGTCGTAGGCGGACTCGTCCGAGGTCCGGTTCTTGACCGCGCGGGCCGAGGCCATCCCGAACGACTCCTTGTAGAACCGCCCGTCGGCGGCCTGCTGAAGGTCGCCGGGTGACTCGTACGTGCCGGCGAACCAGGACCCGATCATGACGTTGGAAGCACCGGCCGCGAGCGCCATGGCAACGTCGCGCGGGTGCCGGACGCCTCCGTCTGCCCAGACGTGCTTGCCGTGCTTCCTCGCCTCGGCGGCGCACTCCAGCACGGCGGAGAACTGCGGCCTGCCGACACCGGTCATCATGCGCGTGGTGCACATGGCGCCGGGGCCCACACCGACCTTGATGATGTCGGCGCCAGCCTCGATCAGGTCGCGCACGCCCTCGGCGGCCACGACGTTGCCCGCGACGATCGGGACGGCCGGGTCGAGCGCCCGCACGGCGGCGACCGCGCTGATCATGGATTCCTGGTGTCCGTGCGCGGTGTCCACGACCAGCGTGTCGGCGCCCGCGTCGAGAAGCTGCTTGGCCTTGCCCGCCACGTCGCCGTTGATCCCGACGGCCGCCGCGATCCGCAGCCTGCCGTCCGCGTCGGTGGCCGGGGTGTAGAGCGTGGCCCGCAGCGCGGCCTTCCGGGTGAGGATGCCGACGAGCCGGCCGTCCGCGTCGACGGCGGGAGCCAGCTTGCGGTTGGCTCCGTCGAGCTTGTTGAAGGCATCGCGCGGGTCGATGTCCGCATCGAGGAGGACCAGGTCCTTGGACATGACCTCGGAGAGCTGGGTGAAGCGGTCCACGCCGGTCAGATCGTGCTCGGTGACGACGCCGACGGGCCGGTTCTCGGCGTCGACGACGACGCCCGCGCCGTGCGCCCGCTTGTGCAGCAGGGACAGCGCGTCGGCGACCGTCTGGCCGGGTGCGAGCACGATCGGGGTGTCGAGCACGAGGTGTCGCTTCTTGACCCAGCCGATGACCTCGGTGACGACCTCGATCGGGATGTCCTGGGGGATCACGACCAGTCCGCCGCGGCGGGCGATCGTCTCGGCCATCCGGCGGCCCGCGATCGCGGTCATGTTGGCCACGACGAGGGGGATGGTGGTGCCGCTGCCGTCCGGCGAGGAGAGGTCGACCGCCTGCCGGGAGCCGACCGCGGAGCGGCCGGGGACCATGAAGACGTCGTCGTACGTGAGGTCGTGGGGGGCCGAGGGGGCGGCCGTGTAACGGCCGGTGCCGGGCTCAAGAAAACGCATAACACCCATTTTTTCATATGAAACGGTGCAGGTCGTTTCCACGAAGACACAGCAACAGACCCCCGCGTTCGTCGGTTCCTCCAAGGAAACCGCCCGGGGGCGGGGCAAGTGGAAACCTGCCTTACCCACGGACCCTACCCGAACAGGTATCACCGCCGAGCGATCACGTTTCGCTTCCGAGTGATCACTATCGCTAGACCGGGTGACAGAGTGTCAGGTAGCTTGAAATCCGCAGGTCTCTACGGTAGCGACACCGCCACCGATGGGCCCGGAACACCTGACACGTGTTTGACCGGAGACGATGGGATCCGCCTGTGGAGAACGAACTACCCGACATCTTCTGCCCGTTCCCCCAGCGGAGCAATCCGTATGTGGGACACACCCGCGAGCACCTCGGCACCTGGATCCGGCGTACCGGCCTGGTGCACCGGGAGTCCGCGAGACTGCGCTTCGAGCAGGCCGACTTCGGTGCATTCGTGGGCATGGTCTATCCGACGGCGAACAGCGAACACCTCGATCTGGTCGCCGACTGGTTCGTCTGGCTGTTCCTCGTCGACGACCAGCTGGACGACGGACATCTCGGCCGCAGCCCCGAGCGCGTACGCGACGTGGTGGAGCAGATGCGTGCCGTGGTCGAGGGGACGGCGCCGCACCCGGGGCCGGACGAGGAGGCGCCGGCCGCCCTTGTCGCCCTGGCCGACCTGTGGGATCGCACGGTGCCGCGGGCCGCCCCGCACTGGCGCACCCGCTTCGCCTGGCACCTCATGATGTATCTGACGACCACGACGACCTGGGAGGCGGGCAACCGCGCCAACGGCATCGTGCCGTCCGAGGCGACGTACATCGCCCGGCGACGGCACACCGGGGCGATCCACGTGTGCATGGACCTGATCGAGATCGTGGCCGGCGTTGAGGCGCCGGAGTGGGTCCACAACGATCCCCGGTTCATCACGGCGCTGGAGGCCTCCTGCAACGTGGTGTGCTGGGCGAACGACGTCTACTCCTACGAGAAGGAGCAGGTACTCGGTGAGATCCACAACCTCGTCCACCTGGTCCGGCACCACCGGGGCCACGGGGAGCGGGAGGCGCTCGAGCACGTGTGCGCCGAGATAGCGACCGAGACCGAGCGGTTCCTCACCGCCGAGGAGGAGCTGATCGACATGTACCCGAGGCTTTCGGCCGTCCTCGTGCCCTACCTCGACGGGATGCGGAGCTGGATGCGCGGCAACCTCGACTGGTCCCGGCAGACACCGCGCTACAACCCGGCGGACGTCAGCCAGTACGCGGAACCCGGGGCGTATCTCGAGGAGACCGTCTTCGGTGTCAGCGCGGACCGCGCCGGGAAGGTCGCGGACACCGACAGCGTCCTGAACTGAGCACACGAAGAAGAGGCCGGGCCCCGTGCGGGGCCCGGCCTCTTCTTCGTTCCTCGACGCGGCCGGCCCTGGTCCCCGGGCCCCGCCGCCGTGGATCGCGGGCTCAGTCGTCGGGGTCGGCGCGCTCCAGCGCGGGTCGCTGCCCCGCGGCGGACTCGGTGAGGAGGAAGTCGGCGGCTGCGGTGTCCGTCACGAGGCTGGTGACGAGGCCCGAGCGCAGCACGGCGCCGATCGCCGCGGCCTTGCGCTGGCCGCCGGCGATGGCCACGACCTCGGGGATCCGGCGCAGCCTGTCGGCCTCCACCGTGATGCACCGCTCACCGAGGTCACGGCCGACCCGGCGGCCGTCCGAGTCGAAGAGGTGCGCGGACATCTCCGCGGCCACGCCGAGCGAGGCGTAATGGGCCCGCTCGTCGTCCGAGAGCATGTCGTGGACGGTGGAGATGCCGGGCTCCCAGGATCCGATGGAGACCGCGGCGACCGTCACCTTGTCGAAGTACTCGAAGGCCCGGGCGATGCCCGTCTGGTGTCGCAGGGCGGCCGCCGTCGCCGGGTCGGGCAGCAGCATCGGGGCGTAGATCGGGTGCGCCTCGCCTCCGGACACCTGCGCGGCGCGGCGGACGGCCTCGACCGAGCCGCGCTCGGCCGTCCCGGCGTCGTAGACCCCCGTCAGCTGCACGACCGTGCACGGTGGCAGCCGGTCGAGCGCCGCCGCCATGTGGATGGTGGAGCGGCCCCAGGCCAGCCCCAGCACATCGCCCTCGTTGACGAGCTCGCCGAGCAGCTCGGCCGCGACCTCGCCCAGGTTCTCCGGGTCGGCCGCGTCGTCCTGCTCCTCCGCCGGGGACTCGACCACGACGGCGTGCCGCAGGCCGTAGCGTGCCCTGAGCGCGTCGGAACGCTCCGCGTCCAGCTCCGCCGGTACCCGGATCTCGATCCGCACGAGATCACGCTCGAGGGCCGTCTCGAGGACCCGTGCCACCTTGAAGCGGCTGACGCCGAACTCCTCGGCGATCTGGATCTTCGATTTTCCCTCGAGGTAGAAGCGACGCGCCATGGCCGCCGCCTGCACCAGCTCCGCGGGTCCCATCCGCATGGCTGACCGACCCGCCGAGATGCCAGACACCGCGATCTCCTCACTGCTGTTCACACGCTCGATACGCCTTCATCCTGTCAGATCCGGCGATCCTTGATCCGGCCCGTCGGGCCGCGTTCATCCGCGGTTGGTTCAGTGGCCGCACGCCCAGGGGGCGGAAGCCGTCGCCGTCTGCGCCTGCGCGCGCAGCGCCCGCACGGCCTCGGCCGGGTCCTCGGCGCCGTACACGGCCGATCCCGCGACGAACACGTCCGCGCCGGCCTCGGCGCACCGCTCGATGGTGGTGGCCGAGACACCGCCGTCGACCTGCAGCCACAGCTCCAGGCCGTGCTTCGAGATCAGGTCACGGGTGCGGCGGATCTTCGGCAGCATGATGTCCAGGAACGACTGGCCGCCGAAGCCCGGCTCGACCGTCATGATCAGCAGCATGTCAAGCTCGGGGAGCAGGTCCTCGTAGGGCTCGATGGGCGTCGCCGGCTTCAGCGCCATGGAGGCGCGGGCCCCCTTGGCCCGGATCTCGCGGGCGAGGCGCACGGGCGCGGCCGCGGCCTCCGCGTGGAAGGTGACGGAGCCCGCACCCGCCTCGACGTACAGGGGCGCCCAGCGATCGGCGTCCTCGATCATGAGGTGGCAGTCCAGCGGGGTGTCCGTCGCCTTGCTCAGCGCCTCCACGACGGGCACGCCGAGCGTGAGGTTGGGCACGAAGTGGTTGTCCATGACATCGACATGGAGCCAGTCCGCGCCTTCGACCGCCTTCGCCTCCTCGGCGAGGCGTGCGAAATCGGCGGACAGAATGCTGGGGTTGATCTGGGCCATGCCCCAAGCCTGCCATGCTCCGCGCCACTTCCCCGCCCCGGTGCGGCGCAAAGGCTCACGGGATCATCACGGTTCGCGCATTCCCGGCGTATCCACGCGTCCGACGGCCGTCTCAGGGCCCGATCGCCTGCCCGCCGGTCAGCCCGTCCTGCGCAGCAGTGCGAGGTACATCGCGTCCGTGCCGTGCAGGTGCGGCCACAACTGGACGTCGGGCCCGTCACCCAGTGCGGGCACGCCGGGCATCAGCGGGCGGGCGTCGATCCACTCGGCCTCGACGGCCTGCCCGCCGCGGCCCTTCAGTACGTCCTCGACGACGACCCTGGTCTCCGCGAGGTGCGGCGAGCAGGTCGCGTATCCGACCACCCCTCCGACCCGTACCGCGTTCAACGCCTCGCGCAGCAGGCCGCGTTGCAGCGGGGCGAAGCTCTCGAGATCCTCCGGGCGGCGGCGCCAGCGGGACTCGGGGCGCCGGCGCAGCGCGCCGAGCCCGGAGCACGGTACGTCCATCAGGACCCGGTCGAAGGAGCCGGGCCGCCAGGGCGGCCTGGTGCCGTCGGCGGTGATCACCTGGTACGGACCCGGGTTGCCGGCCAGCGTGCGCTCGACGAGCCGCGCCCGGTGCGGCTGCTTCTCCGCGGCGAGCAGCGTCGCGCCGCGTCCGGCGGCGAGCGCGGCCAGCAGGGCGGCCTTGCCGCCCGGCCCGGCGCAGCCGTCGAGCCACCGGGTGTCGCCGCCCTCGACCGGCGCGGCCGCCAGAGCCGCGGCGACGAGCTGGCTGCCCTCGTCCTGCACGCCCGCGCTGCCGTCCCGCACGGCGGCCAGGGCGCCCGGCTCGCCGCCCTCGGCCATCCGCACGGCGTACGGGGACCAGCGGCCCGGGAGACCGTTCTCGTCGCCCAGGGCGGACAGCAGGTCGTCGGTGGTCGAGCGGCCGGGACGGGCCACCAGCGTCACCTCGGGGCGTTCGTTGTCCGCCTCCAGCAGGTCCTCGATCCCGGCGCGCCCGCCACCCAGGGCGTCCCACAGCGCCGAGACGATCCAGCGGGGGTGCGAGTGGACGATCGAGAGGTTCTCCTCGGCGTCCTCGTCGTACGCGGGGGCGACACGCTCCACCCAGCCGTCGAGGTCGTGGGCCGAGACCTTGCGCAGCACGGCGTTGACGAACTTGGCGCGCCCCTCACCGAGGACCACCCGGGCCAGCTCCACACTCGCGGAGACCGCCGCATGGGTGGGGATGCGGGTGCCCAGCAGCTGGTGGACACCCATGTTGAGCACGTCCAGCACCGGCGGGTCGACCTCCCGCAGGGGCCGGTCGATGCAGGCGGCGACGATCGCGTCGTACGTGCCCTGGCGGCGCAGGGTGCCGTAGACCAGCTCGGTGGCCAGCGCGGCGTCACGGCCCTCGAAGTCCCCCTTGGCACGTGCCTTCTTCAGCAGCGGCGGGAGGACGAGGTTGGCGTACGCGTCCCGTTCGTCGACGGCCCTGAGCGCCTCGAAGGCGAGGAAGCGCACCGGGTCCTTCTTGGGACGGCGGTGCGGCTTGGCGGGACGGCGGCTCTGCTGGTCGTTCACGTGAAAGGTGCTCCGCTGATGGTGAGGGGGCGAACCCGTCCAGCGTACGTCGCCCGGCCGGACCTCCCGTTCCGGAGGTCCCCGGTACCGGCCGCCCCTCCCCCCGTCTCAGAGGCCCAGCAGTTCCCCGGGGGCGATGCGCACACCGCGCGCCCAGTCGGCGGCCTTCATCGGCTTCTTGCCCTGCGGCTGGACCCAGAGGAGCTCGACCGCGTGCGAGCCGGTGCCCGCGTAGACGTTGTTCTTGCCCACGGACAGCTCACCGGGGGCAAGGTCGGTGCGGTCGAACACCGGGACGGCCTGGACCAGCTTGAGGCGTTCCCCGCGGAACAGGGTCCACGCTCCCGGCGCGGGGGTGCAGCCGCGCACCACCCGGTCGACGCGAAGCGCGGGCGCGGACCACTGCACCTGGGCGTCCTCCACCGTGATCTTGGGGGCGAGCGTCACGCCCTCGCCGGGCTGGGGAACGGCGTGCAGGGTGCCGTCCTCGATGCCGTCCATGGTCGCCGCGAGCAGGCCGGCCCCCGCGAAGGCGAGCCGGGTGAGCAGATCACCGCTGGTGTCGGTGGGCCGGACCTCCTCGGTCAGCACGCCGTACACCGGTCCCGAGTCCAGACCTTCCTCGATCAGGAAGGTCGAGGCGCCGGTGACCTCGTCCCCGGCCATGACCGCGTGCTGCACGGGTGCCGCTCCGCGCCAGGCGGGCAGCAGCGAGAAGTGCAGGTTGACCCAGCCGCGGGCCGGTACGTCCAGCGCGGTCTTCGGCAGCAGCGCGCCGTACGCGACGACGGGGCAGCAGTCCGGTGCGATCTCCCGCAGCCGGGCCAGGAAGTCCTCGTCGCGCGGCTTGACGGGCTTCAGCACCTCGATCCCCGCCTCCTCCGCCCGCTCGGCCACCGGGCTGGCGACCAGCCTGCGGCCCCGGCCGGCCGGCGCGTCCGGGCGGGTGATCACCGCGGCCACCTCATGGCGGTCGGAGGCGATCAGGGCGTCCAGGGCGGGAACGGCGACCTCGGGGGTGCCTGCGAAGACGAGCTTCATGGGTGGCGCACTGCCTCTCGGGCCGGAACGTGACGTGGCGAGCAGCACACCAGTCTAGAGCCAGGGGCCGGGGGGCGTACGCACGCCCGTGCGCCCCGCGCATACGCACATACGCCCCTGTTGCGTGACCACATGGCCGGGTGACGCGTTGGTCAAGTGAGATTGACCGAAGTGGGCCGCCACCGCGCGGTCCGATCCCTTTCAACGCCGGTTCGAGAGGCTTCTTCATGGCCGACCACGCAACCCACGACGCCCAAGCGCGTGCCAGTCTGCACCTGTTGGTGCGGGACATCGAGCGGGTCAGGCGGCAGGTGGACGCCCTGCGTACCCTCACTGCGCAGCTGGGCAACGTCTACCGTCCGCGCCGCTCAGGCCCCTCCGCGGGCTTCGTCGTCTACGGCAGGGCCCCGGCACCCACGGTCCGGCTGGCCCAGGAACTGCGGGACAGCGTCGAGACGCTGGTCACCGCCGCGGTGGACTTCGACCGCTCGCTGGGCTTCTCGTGGGACGCGGTGGGCTCCGCGCTCGGTGTCACCAAGCAGGCGGTGCACCGGCGTTACGGTGCGCGCAGGAACACCCCGCAGCAGGCTTCCGCCGATGCTCCGGAGACCGTGGCCCGCACGGTGCCGTCCCCGGGCTCCGACCTCCCGGCCGTGCCCGCCGCCCGTTCCATGCCGCCCCAGCCGTCGGAGCACCGTGCCGCACCGCGCGAGGAACTCCGCCCGGGTGCCTTCCCCGGCCCGCGCAACGGCTGACCGGTCCGTCCCGGACGGACGGCGGCCGGGCGGCCCGTCTCCCCCGGGCCCCGCGGGGCCGCACAGGCGCACGGGGGGGGCGGCCCCTGCGTCAGCCGATGTCCGGCGGGTCGATCCTGATCCTTACCGGGTCACCGGCGGCGCGGGCCGTCCGGGCCGCCTGCGCGGCCTTGAGTGCGGCCGCCAGTGCTGATCCGCGGCCCGGCGGGACCCTGATCAGCGCCCGCTCCCAGGTCTCACCCAGCGGGGCGTCACCCTGCCTGCGCGGCCTGCCCGGCACGGCCCGGGCGACGGGTACGGGTCCGAGCACCTCGGCCTCGGCGGGCAGCTCGGCAGTGGCGAGGTAGGCGGCCACCGCCTCCTGCGGACCCGTGACCGAGGCCATCCGGGACACCGGCGGGAAGCCGAGCTCGGCCCGCTCGGCGAGCTCCCGGCGGGCGTGCCCCACCGGGTCCCATCGGACCAGGGCCTGCACGGGCCGCAGGGTCGGCTCGGCCACGATCACGACGGTGCCCCCCTCCGGCTGCCCGCGCACCAACGCCGCGGCCGCCGTCCAGCGCCGCAGCGCCTCCTCCCCCGCCCTCAGATCGGGCCGCCCGACCATCGCCCAGGCGTCCAGCAGCAGGGCCGCCGCGTAACCGCCCTCGGCCACCGGCTCCGCCCCCGGTGTGCTGACGACCAAGGCGGGCTGGTCGGGCACGGAGTCCAGCACATGGTCCCGGCCCGACGTCCGCACGGGGACGGCGGGAAAGGCGCGCCCCAGCTCCTCGGCCGTCCGGCGGGCGCCGACGATCTGCGCGCGCAGCCGCAGACCCCCACAGGCGGTGCAGCTCCAGGCTGTCTCTGCCCGTCCGCACCAGGCGCAGTCGAGGTCCCGCTGGTCCGGCGCCTGGAGCGGCCCCGCGCAGTGCCTGCACCGGGCGGGCTCGCGGCAGCGCTCGCAGGCCAGCCGGGGTGCGTATCCGCGGCGGGGCACCTGGACGAGTACGGGGCCACTGCGCAGCCCGTCCCGGACGGTCTGCCAGGCCAGGCTGGGCAGCCGCGCCGAGCGGGCGGCTCCGTCCCGCGCGAGCTCCCCGTCGCCCACCGTGCGCACCAGGGGGGCGGCGATCCGCAGCTGCTCACGCTCCGCGCGCAGGGGCAGGGCCCAGCCGCTCTCGACGAGCTGCGCGGCCTCCACGGTGCAGTTCGTCCCGCCCAGCAGGAACGCGCAGCGGCCGTGCGCCGCCCTCAGCTCCAGCACCTCCCGGACGTGCGGGAAGGGGGCGTTGTCGTCGCTGTGGCTGGAGTCCCCGTCGTCCCAGACCGCCACCAGGCCGAGGTCGGCGACCGGGGCGAACATCGCGGCCCTGGTGCCGACCACCGCGCGCACGGAGCCGCGGCGCACCGCCAGCCACTGCCGGTAGCGCTTCTCGGGTCCGGAATCGGCGGTCAGCAGTGCGTGGCGGCCCTCCCCCAGGATCTCGGTCAGCGCGGCGTCCACCCGCCCCGCGCTGCGCCCGTCCGGTACGACGACGAGCGCGCCCCGGCCCGAGGCGAGGGTCGCGGCCATCGCGCGGGCGATCTCCTGGGGCCAGTGCGGTCCCGGAAGCGCCGTCCAGACGGCCCTCGGCGCACCGCCTTCGCTCAGTGCCCGCAGGAACGCGGGCCCCTGCGCGTAGCGCTCCCAGGTCCCGGCGGACGGAGCGGGCGGCACGGGCAGAGGTGCGGGCGAGGGCTTGGACTCCGCGCGGCCGTTCCTGGGCGGCACGGCGAGCTGCAGCACATCCGCGAGACTGCCTGCGTAACGGTCCGCGACGGCACGCGAGAGCTCCAGCAGCTCCGGTCCCAGCACCGGTTCGGGGGACACGACGTAGGCGAGGGCCGCGAGCGCGCCCTGGTAGTCGGACGAGGCCCGCCGCTCGATCAGGAAGCCGTCGATGAGACCGCCGCCCTCGCGCCTTCCGCCGCGGACCTGCCGGCCGCCGGCGCCGAACCGCACCCGCACGCGCACACCGGGCTGCGCGTCGGCGTCGAGCTCCTCGGGGACGGCGTAGTCGAAGTACTGGTCGAGGTGGAGGGCGCCTTTGTTCACCAGGACGCGGGCGACCGGCAGCTCCCCGGCGAGCGCGGCCCCTCGCCAGGTCCTGGGCTTGGCGCGCGGCACCTTGGCCGCGCGCACCGTCTCCCGGATGAGCGCAAGCTGCTCCGGTGCCCCTGCCTCGGGCTCGTCGGGCCGCTCGTCGTCGCTGCTCACAGCTGAATTCCTACCAGATGCCGCCGACAGCCGGCCCGGACGCCGTGGGGCTTCCCGCGAGGTCCGGGCGGACGTTCCGGGGCCCGGACACCGTGTGGCGGTGTCCGGGCCCCGGAACGGAGGACGGCGGGAGCGGTACTAGAGACCCGCCGCCGTGCGCAGCGCGTCCACGCGGTCGGTGCGCTCCCACGTGAAGTCGGGCAGCTCGCGGCCGAAGTGACCGTACGCCGCGGTCTGGGCGTAGATCGGGCGGAGCAGATCGAGGTCGCGGATGATCGCGGCCGGGCGCAGGTCGAAGACCTCGCCGATGGCGTGCTCGATCTTCTCGGTGTCGACCGCCGCGGTGCCGAAGGTCTCGACGAACAGGCCCACCGGCTCGGCCTTGCCGATCGCGTAGGCGACCTGGACCTCGCAGCGCGTGGCGAGACCGGCGGCCACGACGTTCTTGGCGACCCAGCGCATGGCGTAGGCGGCCGAACGGTCGACCTTGGACGGGTCCTTGCCCGAGAAGGCGCCACCGCCGTGGCGGGCCATGCCGCCGTAAGTGTCGATGATGATCTTGCGGCCGGTCAGACCGGCGTCGCCCATCGGGCCGCCGATCTCGAATCGGCCGGTCGGGTTCACCAGCAGGCGGTAGCCCTCGGTGTCGAGCTTGATGCCGTCCCCGACGAGCTGCGAGAGGACGTGCTCCACGACGAACTCACGGATGTCGGGGGCGAGCAGCGAGTCCAGGTCGATGTCCGAGGCGTGCTGCGAGGAGACGACGACCGTGTCGAGACGGACGGCCTTGTCACCGTCGTACTCGATGGTGACCTGGGTCTTGCCGTCGGGGCGCAGGTACGGGATGGTCCCGTTCTTGCGGACCTCGGAGAGCCGGCGGGAGAGCCGGTGCGCCAGGTAGATCGGGAGCGGCATCAGCTCGGGCGTCTCGTCGCAGGCGTAGCCGAACATCAGCCCCTGGTCGCCGGCGCCCTGCTTGTCCAGCTCGTCCTCCTCTTCCCTCCGGGAGGCACCCTCGACCCGCTTCTCGTACGCGGTGTCGACACCCTGTGCGATGTCGGGGGACTGCGCCCCGATGGACACCGAGACACCGCAGGAGGCTCCGTCGAAGCCCTTCTTGGAGGAGTCGTATCCGATCTCCAGGACCTTGTTGCGCACGAGGTTGGGGATGTCGGCGTAGGCCTTGGTCGTGACCTCGCCCGCGACGTGCACCAGACCAGTGGTGATCAAGGTCTCCACGGCGACGCGCGAGGAAGGGTCCTCACGCAGGAGCGCGTCGAGAATCGTGTCGCTGATCTGGTCAGCGATCTTGTCGGGGTGGCCCTCGGTTACGGACTCCGAGGTGAAGAGACGGCGGGACACATCGCTCCCTGGGGTTGCAGCGGCTGCTGGCTGATCATTGTTGGACTGCCGGGAGCTGCGCCCGGCACATTCCGTCGACCAGTTTATCGGTCACATCCGGTGATTGGGCCACACGTCTCGCCCCTTGGGAGGTCTGTGACCTGCGGCACTGTTGACGACGGTACGACAATCCCCTCTTTCGGGTGGCGGATATGGGCCTTTTGCTGGATTGCCGTTCCACCGGATCCGGAGTGGCGATCTAGCCGAAGCGTGCAGCCACGAGGTCCCACACCGTGTCGGCGAGCGCTTCCTTGGGTCCGTACGGCACAGCGGTCTCGCCGCCGTCGGCCCCCAGCACGACCGCCTCGTTCTCCTCGGAACCGAAGGTCTTGCGCTCCCCCACCTCGTTGACGACGAGGAGGTCACAGCCCTTGCGGCGGAGCTTCTCGCGGCCGTTGGCGAGGACGTCGTCCGTCTCGGCCGCGAACCCGACGACGATCTGCCCCGGCCGGGCCCGCTCGGCGGCGACCTCGGCGAGGATGTCGGGGTTGCGGACGAGGGCGACGGCCGCGGGTTCCTGGCCGTCCTTCTTCTTGATCTTGCCTGTGGCGTACTCGGCGGGGCGGAAGTCGGCGACCGCCGCCGCCATCACCACCACGTCGGCGTCGGCCGCCGCCTTCAGCACGGCTTCCCGGAGCTGCACGGCGGTCCCGGCGTGCCGGACGTCCGCCCCGGCGGGGTCGGGGAGCCCCGTGTTGGCCTCGATCAGCGTCACCCTGGCCCCCCGGGCGACGGCGGTGCGGGCCAGCGCGTAGCCCTGCTTGCCGGAGGAACGGTTGCCCAGGTAGCGGACCGGGTCGAGGGGTTCGCGGGTACCGCCCGCACTGATCACCACATGACGGCCGGCGAGGTCGGGTGCGCCAGGACCCCGGGTCAGGACGCGCCGGCAGACCTCGAAGATCTCCGCCGGGTCGGGCAGCCGGCCCTTGCCCGTGTCGACGCCGGTGAGCCGGCCGACGGCGGGCTCGATGACGACGGCACCGCGGCGGCGCAGCGTGGCGACGTTCTCCTGGGTGGCGGGGTGCTCCCACATCTCGGTGTGCATGGCAGGGGCGAAGACGACCGGACAGCGGGCGGTGAGCAGGGTGTTGGTGAGGAGGTCGTCGGCCAGGCCGTGGGCCGCCTTGGCGAGCATGTCGGCGGTTGCCGGGGCGACCACCACGAGGTCGGCGCCCTGGCCGATCCGCACGTGCGGTACCTCGTGCACGCTCTCCCAGACCTCGGTGGACACGGGGTTCCCGGACAGGGCCGACCATGTGGCGGCGCCGACGAAGTTGAGCGACGCCGCGGTCGGCACGACCCGCACGTCGTGGCCGGACTCGGTCAGCCTGCGCAGCAGCTCGCACGCCTTGTACGCGGCGATGCCTCCGCTGACCCCCAGGACGACCCTCGGCTTGTCCACTGCGTCTCCCCGCACTCGTGTCTCTGCGCACCCGGCCTCCGGCGGCCTGTGGCGTATGGACTCCATGCTGCCTCACGGCGCCCGCCGGCCCACGACGGGCCCTGCGCCGGACACACCACAGGCCCGGCGGTGACGACCGCCGGGCCTGTGGTGAAGGTGCGTGTACCGCGTACCGCCTGCTTACTGCGCGGGGCCCTCGATGGCCTCGGAGGTCAGCAGACCCGCGTTGATCTCGCGGAGCGCGATCGAGAGCGGCTTCTCGTGCACGTGGGTGTCGACGAGCGGACCGACGTACTCAAGGAGGCCTTCACCGAGCTGCGAGTAGTACGCGTTGATCTGACGCGCACGCTTGGCGGCGTAGATCACAAGGCTGTACTTCGAGTCGGTGGCCTCGAGGAGCTCATCAATCGGCGGGTTGATGATGCCCTCGGGCGTGGTGATGGAAGAGGACACTCTCTGCCTTCCGAAGGGGATAGAGATCAAAGAGATCTTTGATCGTGCTGGTTTCCGCAGTGGTGATGCTCTGCGCCCGCGGTCCGGCGAGGGGACCGGTGAAGGTCAGTCGTCGATGCCGTGGAGGCCGGAAGCCTGCAGCATCAAGGTTAGCAGCTCGCGTGCCACGTCCTCGACGGAGGTGTTGACGAGCGTCGTGTCGAACTCGTCCTCGGCGGCCAGCTCGACCTTGGCGGCCGTGAGCCTGCGCTCGATCACATCGGGCGCCTCGGTCCCACGGCCGGTGAGCCTGCGCACCAGTTCGTCCCAGCTCGGAGGGGCCAGGAAGACCAGCTGGGCCTCGGGCATGGACTGCCGGACCAGCCGGGCACCCTGCAGGTCGATCTCCAGCAGCACCGGCTCACCCGCTTCCAGGCGGTCGAGCACGGCACGACGGGGTGTGCCGTAGCGGTTGCCCGCGAACTCGGCCCACTCCAGCAGCTCGCCATTGGCGATCAGCTTGTCGAACTCCTCGTTGTCCACGAAGAAGTAGTGGACGCCGTTGCTCTCCCCGGGGCGCGGCTTGCGTGTCGTGGCCGACACGGAGAGCCACACCTCGGGGTGAACCTTGCGCATGTGAGCGACGACCGTGCTCTTGCCGACCCCGGAGGGGCCGGAGAGCACGGTCAGCCGCGGACGTACGTCCGGGGGTACGGGGGACGTCCCCCGGGATGTTGCAGCCATGGAGCGATTATCCAGCTTCTCAGGAGTGCCTGAGAACGTCAGGCGGGACTGCCGCCGAACTCACGCTCCAAAGATGCGATCTGGTTGGAGCCGAGACCCCGGACCCGGCGGCTCTCGGAGATGCCGAGCCGCTCCATGATCTGCTTGGCGCGGACCTTGCCCACGCCCGGCAGGGACTCCAGCAGGGCGGAGACCTTCATCTTGCCGATGACGTCGTTCTCCTGTCCCGACTTGATGACCTCGTGGAGGGAGGCGCCGGAGTGCTTGAGTCGATTCTTGACCTCGGCCCGCTCCCGGCGAGCCGCGGCGGCCTTTTCGAGCGCGGCTGCGCGCTGTTCAGGGGTAAGGGGCGGAAGAGCCACGCCTACGTCACCTCGGATGTCGATCTGTCGGATACGGACCGGTGAGGAACCTGATGGCTCCGCACCTGGTGAGCAACGAACAGCTTGTGCTCGTTGGCTCTCGACGGAGACTAGCCGCCAAGGCCGCCCGAAGTCAGCGAGAACAGACGAAAAGTCCTGGTCAGCCTTGGCCGACCGGGACATTTCGGCCATAACAACCCGGATTTCTGGTCAGGATTCCGTCAGCCGCCTGTTACGTGGCATGGTCAGCTTTCCGGGACGGCCGAACGGACCTCGTCCGCGAACCGTCCGGCGGCTTCGCGCAGCCCTGACGCGTCCGGTCCGTGGCGGAGCACACCCCGGCTCACGCTGGGCACGACATTGCGCACCGCGGCGCCGAAGACGCGGGGCAGGTCGGCGGGCGTCGCGCCCTGGGCGCCGATTCCGGGAGCGAGCAGCGGGCCGTTGATCGACAGATCGGCGCCCGTGTCCCCGAGAGTGGCACCGACCACCGCGCCGACGGAGCCGAGCGGGGTCGCGCCCTCGTTCTCCGCCGCCATGTGGTCGAGCATCACCTGGGCCAGCGTCCGCCCGTCCGCGGCGGTGGCCCGCTGGACCTCAGCGCCCTCCGGGTTGGAGGTGAGTGCGAGTACGAACACGCCCGCACCGGAGACGGCGGCGGCGTCGAGAGCCGGGCGCAGCGAGCCGAAGCCCAGGTAGGGCGAGACGGTGACCGCGTCGGAGAAGAGCGGCGAGTCCTTGTCGAGGTAGGTGGCCGCGTAGGCGCCCATCGTGGAGCCGATGTCCCCGCGCTTGGCGTCCATGAGCACGAGGGCCCCGGCCGCGCGGGCCTCCTCGACCGCCTTCTCCAGGACGGCGACGCCGCGCGAGCCGAAGCGCTCGAAGAACGCGGACTGGGGCTTCAGGACGGCGACCCGGTCGGCCAGGGCCTCGACGACCGTACGCGTGAAGCGCTCGAGGCCCGCGATGTCGTCGTTCAGGCCCCATGAGGTCAGGAGGGAGGCGTGCGGGTCGATGCCGACGCAGAGCGGCCCGCGGGTGTCCATGGCGTGGCGCAGGCGCGCGCCGAAGGGTTCGAGCGTCACTGTGTGGCCTTCCGTGTCTCGGCGCCGACGGCTTCGGCGAGGCTGGCGTAGGGGGAGGCGGCCAGACGGGCGGCCAGTCCCTTGTGGATCGCGCGGGCGTAGAGCGGACCCTCGTAGATGAAGGCGCTGTAGCCCTGGACGAGCGTGGCGCCGGCGAGGATGCGCTGCCAGGCGTCCTCGGCGGTCTCCACGCCTCCGACGCCCACCAAGGTGATCCGGGTCCCCACGCGGGCGTAGAGGCGGCTCAGGACCTCCAGGGAGCGCTCCTTGAGGGGTGCGCCGGAGAGTCCGCCGGTCTCCCCCGTCAGCGTCGCCGGGGACTTCAGGCCGAGGCCGTCGCGGGCGATGGTGGTGTTGGTGGCGATGATGCCGTCCAGGCCGAGCTCCACGGCGAGGTCCGCGACGGCGTCGACGTCCTCGTCCGCGAGGTCGGGGGCGATCTTGACGAGCAGCGGGACGCGCCGGTCCGGCACGGTGCGGTCGGCCGCCTCGCGCACCGCGGTGAGCAGGGGCCTGAGCGATTCCGTGGCCTGGAGGTTGCGCAGACCCGGCGTGTTGGGGGACGAGACGTTCACGACGAGGTAGTCGGCGTGGGCGGCGAGCCGCTCGGTGGACTTCACGTAGTCGCCCACGGCCTCGGCCTCAGGGACGGCCTTGGTCTTGCCGATGTTGACGCCCACGGTCGTGCGGAAGACCGGGGTGCGTGTGGCGAGGCGCTCCGCCACTGCCGCCGAGCCCTCGTTGTTGAAGCCCATGCGATTGATCAGCGCCCGGTCCGCGACCAGGCGGAACAGCCGCTTCCTGGGGTTGCCCGGCTGCGGCTCGCCGGTGACCGTGCCGATCTCGATGTGGTCGAACCCGAGCATCGACATGCCGTCGATCGCGACGGCGTTCTTGTCGAAGCCGGCGGCGAGTCCGAAGGGGCCGTGCATCCTCAGGCCGAACGCCTCGGTGCGCAGCGCCTGGTGACGGGGGGCGAGCGCGGCGGCGACGAAGGTGCGCAGCACGGGGATCCGGGCGGCGAGGCGGATCCAGCGGAACGCCGCGTGATGGGCCTGCTCCGGGTCCATCCGCTTGAAGACCAGCTGGAAGAAGAGTTTGTACATCACGGTGTCCTCATGAAGAGGGGGACACCGTTTCCGGTGTCCCCCTGCTGGGCCTGGCTGCTAGTCGCGTGCCGCGGTCAGATGTTCCGCGTGTTCCTGGAGGGAACGTACGCCGACCCCTCCGTGGTTGAGCGCGTCGATGCCCTGGACGGCCGCGGCGAGGGCCTGGACCGTCGTGAGGCACGGCACGGACCTGGCCACGGCGGCGGTACGGATCTCGTAACCGTCGAGCCTGCCGCCGGTGCCGTAGGGGGTGTTGACGATGAGGTCGACCCCGCCGTCGTGGATCAGCTGGACGATGGTCTTCTCACCGTTGGGGCCCTCACCCTCGGACTGCTTGCGCACGACGGTGGCGTTGATGCCGTTGCGCTTGAGCACCTCGGCGGTGCCGGAGGTCGCGAACAGTTCGAAGCCGTGGGCGACGAGTTCACGGGCCGGGAAGATCATCGAGCGCTTGTCGCGGTTGGCGACGGAGATGAAGGCCCGGCCCTTGGTGGGCAGCGGACCGTAGGCGCCCGCCTGCGACTTGGCGTAGGCGGTGCCGAACACCGAGTCGATGCCCATGACTTCACCGGTGGAGCGCATCTCCGGGCCGAGGACCGTGTCGACGCCGCGGCCGTGGACGTCGCGGAAGCGCGACCACGGCATGACGGCCTCCTTGACGGAGATCGGCGCGTCCAGCGGCAGCGTGCCGCCGTCGCCCACCTTGGGCAGCAGGCCCTCCGCGCGCAGCTCCGCGACGGTCGCGCCGAGGGAGATCCGGGCGGCGGCCTTCGCCAGCGGGACGGCGGTCGCCTTCGAGGTGAAGGGGACGGTCCGCGAGGCACGCGGGTTGGCCTCCAGGACGTACAGGATGTCACCGGAGAGCGCGAACTGAATGTTGATCAGTCCGCGGACGCCGACTCCCTTGGCGATGGCCTCGGTCGAGGTGCGCAGCCGCTTGATGTCGTAGCCGCCGAGCGTGATCGGGGGCAGCGCGCAGGCGGAGTCGCCGGAGTGGATGCCGGCCTCCTCGATGTGCTCCATGACGCCGCCGAGGTAGAGCTCGGTGCCGTCGTAGAGCGCGTCGACGTCGATCTCGATCGCGTCGTCGAGGAATCGGTCGACCAGGACCGGCCGGGTGGGGCTGATCTCGGTGGACTCCGCGATGTACGAGGAGAGGCGGGTCTCGTCGTAGACGATCTCCATACCGCGGCCGCCGAGCACGTAGCTGGGGCGGACGAGGACGGGGTAGCCGATCTCGTCGGCGATGGCCTTGGCCTCGGCGAACGTGGTCGCGGTGCCGTGCTTCGGGGCGGGCAGACCGGCCTCGGCGAGCACCCGGCCGAAGGCGCCCCGGTCCTCGGCGGCGTGGATGGCCTCGGGGGACGTACCGACCACCGGGACGCCGTTGTCCTTGAGTGCCTGCGCGAGGCCCAGCGGGGTCTGGCCGCCGAGCTGCACGATGACACCGGCGATCGGGCCGGCGAGCGACTCCGCGTGCACGATCTCCAGGACGTCCTCCAGCGTGAGCGGCTCGAAGTAGAGCCGGTCGGAGGTGTCATAGTCCGTGGAGACGGTCTCCGGGTTGCAGTTGACCATCACGGTCTCGTAGCCCGCGTCGCTCAGGGCGAACGAGGCGTGGACGCACGAGTAGTCGAACTCGATGCCCTGGCCGATGCGGTTCGGGCCGGAGCCGAGGATGATCACCGCGGGCTTGGTGCGGGGCGCGACCTCGCTCTCCTCGTCGTAGGAGGAGTAGAAGTACGGCGTGTTCGCGGCGAACTCCGCCGCGCAGGTGTCCACCGTCTTGTAGACCGGGCGGATACCGAGCGCGTGCCGGACCTCCCGCACGACGTCCTCACGCAGACCGCGGATCTCGCCGATCTGGGAGTCGGAGAAACCGTGCCGCTTGGCTTCGGCGAGCAGGTCGGTGTCGAGGCGCTCCGCCGCCGCCAGTTCGTCGGCGATCTCCTTGATCAGGAAGAGCTGGTCGACGAACCACGGGTCGATCTTCGTGGCTTCGAAGACCTCTTCCTGCGTGGCGCCGGCGCGGATCGCCTGCATGACGGTGTTGATGCGCCCGTCCGTCGGGCGGACCGCCTCGGCGAGCAGCTCGGCCTTGTCGCCGGTCTCACCGGTGAAGGCGAACTGAGAGCCCTTCTTCTCCAGTGAGCGCAGGGCCTTCTGCAGCGCCTCGGTGAAGTTCCGGCCGATGGCCATGGCCTCACCCACCGACTTCATGGTGGTGGTGAGGGTGGAGTCGGCGGAGGGGAACTTCTCGAAGGCGAAGCGCGGGGCCTTGACCACGACGTAGTCGAGGGTCGGCTCGAAGGAGGCCGGCGTCTTCTCGGTGATGTCGTTCGGGATCTCGTCCAGCGTGTAACCGACGGCCAGCTTGGCGGCGATCTTGGCGATCGGGAAGCCGGTGGCCTTGGAGGCGAGCGCGGAGGAGCGGGAGACGCGCGGGTTCATCTCGATGACGATGACCCGCCCGTCGGCGGGGTCGATGGCGAACTGGATGTTGCAGCCGCCGGTGTCGACGCCGACCTCGCGGATGATCGCGATACCGATGTCGCGCAGCCGCTGGTACTCACGGTCGGTGAGCGTCATCGACGGGGCGACCGTGATGGAGTCACCGGTGTGGACGCCCATGGGGTCGAAGTTCTCGATGGAGCAGACGACCACGACGTTGTCGTTCCGGTCGCGCATCAGCTCCAGTTCGTACTCCTTCCAGCCGAGGATGGACTCCTCCAGGAGCACCTCGGTGGTCGGTGAGAGCGTGAGGCCCTGGCCGGCGATGCGGCGCAGCTCCTCCTCGTCGTGGGCGAAGCCGGAGCCGGCGCCGCCCATCGTGAAGGAGGGGCGGACGACGACGGGGTAGCCGCCGAGGGTGTCGACGCCCGCGATGACGTCGTCCATGGTGTGGCAGATGACGGAGCGGGCGGACTCGCCGTAGCCGATCTTGGCCTTGACGGCCTCGACGACTCCCTTGAAGAGGTCGCGGTCCTCGCCCTTGTTGATGGCCTCGACGTTGGCGCCGATGAGCTCGACGCCGTACTTCTCCAGCACGCCGTTGTCGTGCATGGAGATCGCGGTGTTGAGCGCGGTCTGGCCTCCCAGGGTCGGGAGCAGGGCGTCGGGGCGCTCCTTGGCGATGATCTTCTCGACGAACTCGGGGGTGATCGGCTCGACGTACGTGGCGTCGGCGATCTCCGGGTCGGTCATGATCGTCGCCGGGTTGGAGTTCACCAGGATCACGCGCAGGCCCTCGGCCTTGAGCACGCGGCAGGCCTGGGTGCCGGAGTAGTCGAATTCGGCGGCCTGACCGATCACGATCGGGCCTGAGCCGATGACCAGGACGGACTGGATATCGGAGCGCTTAGGCACGCTGGCCCTCCATCAGGGTGACGAAACGGTCGAAGAGGTACGCGGCGTCGTGCGGGCCCGCGGCTGCTTCGGGGTGGTACTGGACGCTGAAGGCCGGCTGGTCGAGCAGCTGCAGCCCTTCGACGACCTGGTCGTTCAGGCATACGTGGGAGACCTCGGCCCGGCCGAACTCCGTGTCGGAGACCTTGTCGAGCGGAGCGTCGACGGCGAAGCCGTGGTTGTGCGCGGTGACCTCGACCTTGCCGGTCGTGCGGTCCTGCACCGGCTGGTTGATGCCGCGGTGGCCGTACTTCAGCTTGTACGTGCCGAAGCCGAGCGAGCGGCCCAGGATCTGGTTGCCGAAGCAGATGCCGAAGAGCGGGGTCTTCCGCTCCAGGACCCCCCGCATCACGGAGACCGGGTGGTCGGCGGTGGACGGGTCACCGGGTCCGTTGGAGAAGAACACGCCGTCGGGTGCGACCGCGTACACGTCCTCCAGGGTGGCCGTCGCCGGCAGCACGTGGACCTCGATGCCGCGCTCCGCCATGCGGTGCGGGGTCATGCCCTTGATGCCGAGGTCGATGGCCGCGACCGTGAACTTCTTGGTGCCGACGGCCGGTACGACGTACGCCTCCTTGGTGGCGACCTCGGCCGCGAGGTCGGCGCCGGCCATCTCCGGGGCCTGGCGCACGCGGGCGAGGAGCGTCTCCTGGTCGGCGAGGCCCTCGCCCGAGAAGATGCCGACGCGCATCGCGCCGCGCTCGCGAAGGTGGCGGGTGAGGGCGCGGGTGTCGACACCGCTGATGCCGACGACGCCCTGGCTCGCGAGCTCCTCGTCGAGGGACCGGCGCGAACGCCAGTTGGAGGGCATCCGCGCGGGGTCGCGCACGACGTAGCCGGAGACCCAGATCCGCTTCGACTCGGGGTCCTCGTCGTTGACCCCGGTGTTGCCGACGTGCGGGGCGGTCATGACGACCACCTGGCGGTGGTACGAGGGGTCGGTGAGCGTTTCCTGGTAACCGGTCATGCCGGTGGAGAAGACAGCCTCTCCGAAGGTCTCCCCCACGGCCCCGTAGGCGCGGCCGCGGAAGGAGCGGCCGTCCTCCAGGACGAGTACGGCGGGAGCTTTTCCGGCTCCCCGGGTGGAGATCGTCATCGTGCGGTGCCTTCCGTCGTGCTGGTGGTTTGGTCGGCGGCTGCGCCGCCGAGGTTGTCGATCGCGTCGACCCAGGCCTGGTGCTCGGCCGCGTGGTCGGAGCGGAAGCCCGAGTCGATCAGCTGGTCGCCGAGCGCCCAGGTGATGACCAGCAGGCCGCCTTCGGGCAGGACCTTGCCCGCGAGTGCCTTGTCGAGCCTGGCTCCGCGCAGCGCGGCTGCCGGGACGAAGAAGTCGCGGGCACCGGGGCGCACCACGTCGAGGCCCTGTTCGGTGAGGGTGAGCTCGACGCGGCTCCGGGTGCCGAGGCCGTGGGCCACGATCCTGTCGAGCCACTGCCCGGCGGTCGTCGAGGCGTGGTAGCGGCCGGTCAGGGTGAGCAGCTTCCCGGTGTCAGCGAACCCCTCGGGGGTGGTCGCGAGCTCGGGCAGACCGGACTGCAGGGTCCCCCGCCACTTCCATCCCTGGCGCATCAGCCAGTAGACGAACGCGACGAAGACGATCAGTCCGAGGACCCAGCTGATGCGGGCGGACCAGTCCGTCACCTCGGCTGACTTCTGGCCGGCCGCCAGCCGGTACAGCTGAGAACTGGGGTTGAGTGTTGTCACGCGAGCTTCCCGTCGACGACCGTGGCACGGCCCCGCAGGAAGGTGTGGGTCACTCGGCCGGGCAGCTCGCGACCCTCGTACGGAGTGTTGCGGCTGCGGGAGGCGAAGCCCGCGGGGTCCACTGCTCCACGGTATGCCGGATCGACCAGGGTGAGGTTGGCGGGCTCACCCGCCGAGACGGGGCGGCCGTGTCCCTCGAGCCGGCCGATGGCCGCGGGACGCGACGACATGCGGTCCGCGACTCCCGCCCAGTCGAGGAGGCCGGTGTCCACCATCGTCTGCTGGACCACGGACAGCGCGGTCTCCAGACCCACCATCCCCATGGCGGCCGCCGCCCACTCGCAGTCCTTGTCCTCGTGCGGGTGCGGCGCGTGGTCGGTGGCCACGCAGTCGATGGTGCCGTCGGCGAGGGCCTCGCGCAGTGCCATGACGTCCGCCTCGGTGCGCAGCGGCGGGTTCACCTTGTAGACCGGGTTGTAGGACCGCACGAGTTCGTCGGTCAGCAGCAGGTGGTGCGGCGTGACCTCGGCCGTGACGTTCCAGCCCTTGGACTTGGCCCAGCGCACGATCTCGACGGAACCGGCGGTCGACAGGTGGCAGATGTGCACCCGGGAGCCGACGTGGGCGGCGAGCAGCACGTCGCGGGCGATGATCGACTCCTCGGCGACGGCGGGCCAGCCGCCGAGACCGAGCTCGGCCGAGACGACGCCCTCGTTCATCTGGGCGCCTTCCGTGAGGCGGGGCTCCTGGGCGTGCTGGGCCACGACGCCGTCGAAGGCCTTCACGTACTCCAGGGCGCGGCGCATGATCACCGCGTCGTCGACGCACTTGCCGTCGTCGGAGAAGACCTTCACTCCGGCGGCGGAGTCGTGCATGGCGCCGAGCTCGGCGAGCTGCTTGCCCTCCAGGCCCACGGTGACGGCGCCGATGGGCTGCACGTCGCAGTAACCGGACTCCTTGCCGAGCCGCCAGACCTGCTCGACGACACCGGCGGTGTCGGCGACGGGAAAGGTGTTGGCCATGGCGTGGACGGCCGTGAAGCCGCCGATCGCCGCTGCCCTGGTGCCGGTGAGCACCGTCTCGGAGTCCTCACGGCCGGGCTCGCGCAGGTGGGTGTGCAGGTCGACGAGGCCGGGCAGCAGGATCTGGCCCTGCGCCTCGATCACGGTGGCGCCCTCGGCCTCCAGGCCGGTGCCGGTCGCGACGATGCTCTCGCCGTCGATGAGGACGTCCTGCGGCTCGCCGCCGAGGACCTTCGCACCGCGGATAAGGGTCTTGCTCATGGTTACTTGTTCTCCTCGGTACGGGCGGAGGCGGACGTCAGGGCGGTCTCGGAGCCGCCCAGCAGCAGGTAGAGGACGGCCATGCGCGTGGACACGCCGTTCGCGACCTGCTCCACGGCGGTGCACCGGTCGGAGTCGGCGACCTCGGCGGTGATCTCCATGCCGCGGACCATCGGACCGGGGTGCATGACGATGGAGTGCTCGGGCATCCGGGCCATGCGCTCGCCGTCCAGGCCGTAGCGGCGGGAGTACTCGCGCTCGGTGGGGAAGTAGGCGGCGTTCATGCGCTCGCGCTGAACACGCAGCATCATGACCGCGTCCGACTTCGGCAGCACGTCGTCGAGGCGGTAGCTGACGTCGCAGGGCCACTGCTCGACGCCGACGGGCACGAGGGTCGGCGGGGCCACCAGGGTGACGTGCGCGCCGAGGGTGTGCAGCAGGTGGACGTTGGAGCGGGCCACCCGGCTGTGCAGGATGTCACCGACGATCGTGATCCGGCGGCCTTCGAGGTCACGGCCGATCCCGGCGTCGGGACCGACCAGCCTGCGGCGCATCGTGAAGGCGTCCAGCAGCGCCTGGGTGGGGTGCTCGTGCGTCCCGTCACCGGCGTTGACGACCGCGCTGTCGATCCAGCCGGACGTCGCGAGGCGGTACGGGGCCCCGGAGGCACCGTGCCGGATGACGACGGCGTCCGCTCCCATGGCTTCGAGCGTCAGGGCTGTGTCCTTGAGCGATTCGCCCTTGGAGACGGACGAGCCCTTCGCGGAGAAGTTGATGACGTCCGCGGAGAGCCGCTTGGCGGCGGCCTCGAACGAGATCCGGGTCCTCGTCGAGTCCTCGAAGAAGAGGTTGACGACGGTACGGCCCCGCAGGGTGGGGAGCTTCTTCATCGGCCGGTCCGCGACCCGCGCCATCTCCTCGGCGGTGTCGAGGATCAGGACGGCGTCGTCGCGGGTGAGGTCGGCGGCGGAGATGAGGTGACGGGGGGGCCGGGGGTGTTCCCCGGGAGGGCGCAGCATCTGGGATCTCCGAGAGGGGGGGGAGGATTCAGGCAAACGGGCGTGCTGAAGCTGCCGGGCTGCCGGTGGGGCGCACGGAACCGGACGGCAACTACTGCTCGCCCGCCGGGACGGTCTGCTTGATGCCGAGCAGCACGGCGTCGCGGCCGTCCTCCTCGGAGAGCTGGACCCTGACCGTCTCCCGCAGGGACGTGGGGAGGTTCTTGCCGACGTAGTCGGCGCGGATCGGGAGTTCGCGGTGGCCGCGGTCGACGAGGACCGCGAGCTGCACGGCACGGGGCCGGCCGATGTCGCCGAGCGCGTCGAGTGCCGCGCGGATCGTACGGCCGGAGAAGAGCACGTCGTCGACGAGCACGACGAGGCGGCCCTCGATGCCCTCACCGGGGATCTCGGTGCGTCCGATGGTGCGCGCGGGGCGCATCCTGAGGTCGTCGCGGTACATCGTGATGTCGAGCGATCCGACCGGCGTCTTCAGGCCGGTGATCTCCTCGAGTTTCCCGGCGAGCCGACGGGCGAGGAAGACCCCTCGCGTCGGGATGCCCAGGAGCACCACGTCGTCGGCGCCTTTGGCGCGTTCGACGATCTCGTGGGCGATTCGGGTCAGAACCCGGGCGATGTCGGGAGCCTCGAGAACGGGGCGTGCCGCATTGCCGGTGTGGTCATGCTGTGCGTCCATAAGAAACGGACCTCCTTCTCCGCCTCACTGGACGGACGTTAAAGGACGTCGAAATTGCGTCATCCACGTTACCAGGACTTGCGCGAGACCTCGGCCCCACCCCCAGGAGGTGGCACAGCGGACCTTTCGGCTTGACGCAGCCAAGTAACGCTGCGTAACCTCACAGTGAGTTACCAGCCACGCGGCCCAGCCGCGACACGTTCCAGCGTCCGGGGAGCCCTATGTCCAGCGAATACGCAAAGCAGCTCGGGGCCAAGCTCCGCGCCATCCGCACCCAGCAAGGCCTCTCCCTCCACGGCGTGGAGGAGAAGTCGCAGGGCCGCTGGAAGGCCGTCGTGGTCGGTTCCTACGAGCGCGGCGACCGCGCCGTGACCGTGCAGCGCCTTGCCGAGCTGGCCGACTTCTACGGCGTCCCGGTCCAGGAGCTCCTGCCCGGCACGACGCCCGGCGGTGCCGCCGAGCCGCCGCCGAAGCTGGTCCTCGACCTCGAGCGCCTCGCCCACGTGCCGCCGGAGAAGGCAGGTCCGCTGCAGCGTTACGCGGCGACGATCCAGAGCCAGCGCGGCGACTACAACGGCAAGGTGCTCTCGATCCGCCAGGACGACCTCCGCACCCTGGCCGTGATCTACGACCAGTCGCCTTCGGTGCTCACGGAGCAGCTGATCAGCTGGGGCGTGCTGGACGCGGACGCGCGCCGCGCGGTGGCCCACGACGAGGGCTGACCAGCCCCCGCAGAAACGTACCGCCGGGTCGGTGGGGTGCCTCACGGCGCCCCGCCGGCCCGGCTTTTTCCGTACCTCGTCCGCAGCCTCACCGGCCGCACGCGGGCGCCGGGTACGCCGAAGGGCCCACGGCCGGATCCTGAGTTCAGGGGATCGGCCGTGGGCCCTTCGTTCGGCTCAACGCCGCCGGACCGCTACTGCTCCCGGCGGAGGTTCGGCTTGAGGTCCTTGAACCGGGCCAGCAGGCCGTTCACGAAGGCCGGGGAGTCGTCCGTGGAGAACTCCTTGGCGAGCTGTACCGCCTCGTCGATCACCACGGCGTCCGGAGTGGAGTCCATCCAGATCAGCTCGTACGCGCCGAGCCGCAGGATGCTCCGGTCGACGACCGGCATGCGGTCGATCTCCCAGTCCACCGCGTAGGTGACGATGAGGTCGTCGATGCGGTGCGCGTACTGCGCGTACCCCTCGACCAGCTCCATCGTGAATTCGCCGACCGGCGGCTGACGGTCGTCGGTCCGCGAGAGCCGCACCCAGTCCGCGAGGACCGTCTGCACGGACTCACCGCGCTGGTCGGCCTCGAAGAGGATCTGGAAGGCGCGCTTGCGGGCCTTGTTCCGAGCAGCCACGGTTAGCTGTTCACCCGGCCGAGGTAGTCGCCCGTGCGGGTGTCGACCTTGATCTTCTCGCCGGTGGTGATGAAGAGCGGGACACCGATCTCGTAACCGGTCTCCAGGGTGGCGGGCTTGGTGCCACCGGTGGAGCGGTCGCCCTGGACGCCCGGGTCGGTGTGCTGGATGGTCAGCTCGACCGCGGCGGGCAGCTCGACGTAGAGCACCTCGCCCTCGTGCTGGGCGACGGAGGCGGTGAAGCCCTCGATCAGGAAGTTGGCGGCGTCACCGACGGACTTGCGGTCGACCATGAGCTGGTCGTACGTGTCCATGTCCATGAAGACGAAGTACTCGCCGTCCATGTACGAGAACTGCATGTCCCGGCGGTCGATGGTGGCCGTTTCGACCTTCACGCCGGCGTTGAACGTCTTGTCGACGACCTTGCCGGAGAGCACGTTCTTGAGCTTGGTGCGCACGAAGGCGGGGCCCTTGCCGGGCTTGACGTGCTGGAACTCGACGACGGACCAGAGCTGGCCTCCGTCGAGCTTGAGCACCAGGCCGTTCTTGAGGTCGTTCGTGGAAGCCACGGTTGCGGAATCTCCTGGACTGAAGCTGGTGGACGACCGAGGATGCGCGCTAGAGCGCGAGCAGCTCCTTGGTCGTAATGGTGAGTAGCTCGGGTCCGCCGTCCGCCTCGGGGCGCACGACGAGCGTGTCATCGATCCGGACACCGCCCCGGCCCGGGAGGTGGACCCCCGGTTCGACGGTGACCGGCACACAAGCGTCCAGTTTACCCATGGCTGTCGGTGCCAACTGCGGGTCCTCGTCGATTTCGAGCCCGACCCCGTGCCCGGTAGCGGGCTGGAGCCCTTCCGAGTGGCCCGCGGAGTCCAGGAGCTGGCGGGCCGCCCGGTCCACGTCGCGGTAGGCGGCTCCTGGTACGAGAGCCTCCCTCGCCCCCCGCTGAGCGGCGAAAACGAGGTCGTAGAGGTCGATCTGCCAGTCCGCGGGACTGGTCCCGATGACGAAGGTACGCCCGATCTCGCAGCGGTATCCGCGATAGTTCGCACCGAGGCAGACCGAAAGGAAATCGCCCTCCTCGACCCTTCGGTCCGAGGGCCGGTGCCGCCCCCTGCCCGAGTTGGGACCGGTCCCGACAGAGGTGGGGAAGGCCGGCCCGTCCGCGCCGTGGTCCACCAGCCGGCGCTCCAGTTCCAGGGCCAGGTGGCGTTCGGTACGGCCGACGAGGATCGACTCCAGGAGTTCTCCGAGCGCGTGGTCGGTGATCTCGGCGGCGATCCGCAGGCAGGCGAGCTCCTCCTCGTCCTTGACGATCCTCAGCTGCTGCACGGCGAGGCCGAGGTCGGCCAGGCGCAGCCCGGGAGCGACGGAGAGCATGGCGCGGTGCCGGGCGACCGTGAGGTCGTTCTCCTCTACGGAGAGCGAACCGGCGTCCGAGGAGAGGGCCAGGCCGGCCGCGGCGACGACGGGGTCGCCAGCCGGGTCGGGCAGGATGCTCAGCCGCAGCTGTTCGTCGGGGCTGCCGTGCACGGAGTGGTCGGACGGAGCACGGGGGCAGAGCAGGACGTCCTCGCGGGGGCCGAGCAGCAGCACGGCCCCTGGCGGGGCGGCGCCCGCGAGGTAGCGGACGTTGGCGGGGCGCGAGACCAGGGCCGCCGCGGATCCGGCGGCGGCGTAACGGTCGCGCAGCAGCCCGCGTCGGACGGCGTACACCTCTGACATGTTTTCGAGCCTACGAGCGCGGGCGGCAGCCCGCCCGGTCAGCGCATCCGACCGGGGTCCCGCCAGGCCGTCACCAGGCGGGCGGGCTGGCTATGGAGCGGGCCAGGACGTCGTCGAGGACCCGGGCGGTCGTCTCGACGTCGTAGGTGGAGTTGTCGATGATCGGCAGACCCGAGCCGTACCAGCCGGCCATCCGGCCGTGGATCCGGGCCACCTCCTCGTCGGAGAGCCTGCGGTTCCCGCTGCGGGCCGCGTTGCGCTCCAGGACGACCTCGAGGCCGGGCAGCAGGACGACGGGCAGCAGGCCGGGGCCGACGTGGCGCTTCCAGCCGCCGAGGCCGACGACGGGCCGGTCCGGGAAGACGGCGTCGTCGAGGATGCAGGAGATGCCGTTGGCGAGGAAGTTGCGGGCGGCGAAGCCGCAGGTGCGCCGGGCCAGGCGGTACTGGGCCTCGGACTGGTCGTTCCATCCGGCCTGCGGGTCGGCGAAGCCGGAGCAGACCCACTCACGGACGTCGTCGAGCGAGACGTGCGCGGTGGGGACTCGGCGGCGGCCCGCCCAGAGCTTGGCGACCGTGGTCTTGCCCGCTCCGGCGGGACCGATGAGCAGTACCGCCAGGGTCGCCGCTCCGGTGCCCGGCTCGGCGGGCGGCGCGGGCAGCGGTACGGGGCCGCCGGGTGGCAGCTGGACGTGCCCGGTGGACTCCCTGGAGGGCTGCACCGGGGCGTGCCGGGGCGTGGGCGGCGCATGGGGCGCCGGTGCCGCGGGAGGCGGCGTCCCCGGGCCGCCCGGATGGCCTGGGTGCTGGGCCTGGTGCGCCCACGGTCCGTTCCCGGAACCCTGGGGCGGCGGCAGCGGGGCCCCCACTGCGTGCTGCATCCGGTGCCACTCCGTCTCGTGCAGGCAACTGGCGCTGGTCGACGGCAACGGTACCCTCCCCGGCCGCCACGCCGTGAACGGGCGGGGAGGGCACGAAGTGCCCGGTGTCAGTCCGTCAGTTCACCGGCGATGGCGCGCAGGGCGAGCCGGTAGGAGCCGATCCCGAACCCCGCGACGGTCCCGGTGGCCACCGGGGCGATCACCGAGGTGTGGCGGAACTCCTCGCGTGCGTACGGATTCGAGATGTGCACCTCGATCAGCGGGGCGGTGCGCTGTGCCGCCGCGTCCCGCATTCCGTACGAGTAGTGCGTGAACGCACCCGGGTTGATGACGACCGGGAGGGAGGCGTCCGCCGCCTCGTGGAGCCAGCGGATCAGCTCGCCCTCGTCGTTGGTCTCGCGGACCTCGACGTCGAAGCCGAGTTCCTTGCCGACTGCCTGGCAGGTGTCGACGAGACCGGCGTACGACGTCGCCCCGTACACGTCGGGCTCGCGCGAGCCGAGACGTCCGAGGTTGGGCCCGTTGAGCACGAGGACCCTGCGGGGGCTCACGCTGAGACCTCCCCGTAGGCGGCGAGCAGCACGGCCGGGTCGGGGCCTTCGAGCACGGTGGGCTTGCCGATTCCGTCCAGGACGATGAAGCGCAGCAGGTCGCCGCGGGACTTCTTGTCGACCTTCATGTTCTCCAGGAGCTTGGGCCACTGGTCGCCGCGGTAGGTGAGCGGCAGGCCGACGGACTCCAGGACGGCGCGGTGCCGGTCGGCGGTGGCGTCGTCCAGACGCCCCGCGAGACGGCCCAGTTCGGCGGCGAAGACCATGCCGACGGAGACGGCGGCGCCGTGGCGCCACTTGTAGCGCTCGTTCTTCTCGATGGCGTGGGCCAGCGTGTGCCCGTAGTTGAGGATCTCCCGGAGCCCGGATTCCTTGAGGTCGCTGGAGACGACCTCCGCCTTGACCCGGATGGAGCGCTCGATCAGTTCCGCGGTGTGCGGGCCGGCGGGCGTACGGGCGCCCTGGGGGTCTGCCTCGACCAGGTCGAGGATCACCGGGTCGGCGATGAAGCCCGCTTTGATGATCTCGGCCATGCCGGAGACGTAGTCGTGCACCGGCAGCGAGTCCAGCGCGGCGAGGTCGCAGAGCACCCCGGCGGGCGGGTGGAAGGCGCCGACGAGGTTCTTGCCCTCGGCCGTGTTGATGCCGGTCTTGCCGCCGACGGCCGCGTCGACCATGCCGAGCACGGTCGTCGGTACGGCGATCCACCGCACCCCGCGCAGCCAGGAGGCCGCGACGAAGCCCGCGACGTCGGTGGTGGCCCCGCCGCCGATGCCGACGATGACGTCGGTGCGGGTGAAACCGGTCTGGCCCAGCGCCTTCCAGCAGTAGGCGGCGACCTCGACGGTCTTGGCCTCCTCGGCGTTCGGCAACTGGATCGCGATGGCCTCGTAGCCCTGGGACGCGAGGTCCTCGCGGATCGCCTCACCGGTCTCGGCGAGCGCCTCGGGGTGCAGGACGGCGACCCGCTTGACGCGGTCGCCGATGAGGCCAGGCAGCTCGCCGAGGAGCTGGCGGCCCACGAGTACCTCGTAGGGGTCGGTGCCCGCCGTGCCGGCGATCTGGATGCGCGTGGTGCCGTGCTCGGTCATTGCTGTGTTCTCCCGGCCGGACGCCACGGGCTCACCCGTGCGCTCCGGCAGTTCCAGTGCGTCGAGGATCGCCTGGGCGACCTCTTCGGGGGTGCGGTCGTCGGTGGCGACGGTGGCCAGCGCCACTTCCTCGTAGAAGTGGCGCCGGGCGTCCATGAGTTCGCGCCACTGCCGCCGCGGGTTCACCGCGAGGAGGGGGCGCGCGGTGTTCAGCCCGACCCTCCGCACGGCCTCGTCCACGTCCATCGAGAGGTAGACGACCCGGCGCCCGGCCAGCAGTGCCCGGGTCTCGGCGTCCAGTACGGCGCCGCCGCCGAGGGCGAGGACTCCCGTGTGCTGGGCCAGGGCGGCCCGTACGGCCTCCCCTTCCAGCGCGCGGAAGTGCTCCTCGCCCTCGTCGAAGAAGATCTCGGAGATCGCCTTGCCGGTCGTGGCGACGACGTCCGCGTCGGTGTCGCGGTACCCGGCGCCCAGACGCTCCGCGAGCAGCTCGCCCACCGTGGACTTGCCGACCCCCATCGGGCCGACCAGGACGATCAGCGGCCCGCTCACCGGATCTGGAGGTGGGAGAGGTACGACTGCACGTTGCGGTGGGTCTCGGCGACGCTGTCGCCGCCGAACTTCTCCGCGACCGCGTCGGCCAGCACCAGGGCCACCATGGCCTCGGCGACGATGCCGGCGGCCGGGACGGCACAGACGTCGGATCGCTGGTGGTGGGCCTTCGCCGCCTCGCCGGTCACCACGTCGATGGTGGCGAGCGCCTTCGGCACGGTGGCGATGGGCTTCATCGCGGCGCGCACCCGCAGCAGCTCACCAGTGGTGAGGCCGCCCTCGGTGCCGCCGGAGCGGCCGGAGGCGCGCTTGATGCCGTTCTCGGTGGCGAGGATCTCGTCGTGCGCCTTGGATCCCGGCACCCGGGCCAGATCGAAGCCGTCGCCGACCTCGACGCCCTTGATGGCCTGGATACCCATCAGCGCGGCGGCGAGGCGGGCGTCGAGCCTGCGGTCCCAGTGCACGTGCGAGCCGAGGCCGACGGGCACGCCGTACGCGAGCACCTCGACGACACCGCCGAGGGTGTCGCCGTCCTTGTGGGCCTGGTCGATCTCGGCGACCATCGCCTTCGACGCGTCCGCGTCCAGACAGCGCACCGGGTCGGCGTCGAGCCGCTCGACGTCGGAGGGCTTGGGGTAGACGCCGTACGGCGCCTTGGCCGCGGCCAGCTCGACGACGTGGCTGACGATCTCGATGCCCGCGGTCTCCTTGAGGTAGGAGCGGGCCACGGCGCCGAGGGCCACACGGGCGGCGGTCTCACGGGCGCTGGCACGCTCCAGGATGGGCCGGGCCTCGTCGAAGCCGTACTTCTGCATCCCCGCCAGGTCGGCGTGACCGGGCCGGGGGCGGGTCAAGGGGGCGTTGCGGGCCTGCGTCGCGAGCACCTCGGGGTCGACCGGGTCGGCCGACATGACCTGCTCCCACTTGGGCCACTCGGTGTTGCCCACCATGACCGCGACGGGCGAGCCCATGGTCAGACCGTGCCGGACGCCGCCGAGGAAGGTAACCTCGTCCTGCTCGAACTTCATCCGCGCGCCGCGCCCGTATCCGAGCCGTCGCCGGGCGAGCGCGTCCGCCACCATCTCCGTGGTGACGGGGATACCGGCGGGAAGACCCTCCAGCGTCGCCACCAGTGCGGGGCCGTGCGACTCCCCCGCGGTCAGCCAGCGCAACCTGCTCAACGGTGCTCCTCATGCTCGCGCCTGAAACTGCGACGGCGCGACCGGGTGCGCGGCCCTGGCCCGCCACCACCGATCCTCCCACGTCCGGGGGTGCGGACCTGCCCCGGTCCAGCAGACGGACGCTCCGGGCGTTTCCGCCGCCTCGGTGAAACAGCTGCGGCGCAGTCAGCCGTCCACGGCCGGATGCCTGCCCGCCAATGCCGCTTCCCCGGCCACGCGCATCGCTGCGAGGGGGCCTGGAGCACGGCCCGTCATCTGCTCCACCTGAAGCACGGCCTGGTGCACCAGGAGGTCGAGACCTCCGACCACCGGCGCGCCTCGCAGGGTCCAGCTCATGGCCAGCGGCGTCGGCCAGGGCTCGTACAGCACGTCGAACAGTGTGCCGGGGGCCGGAGGGACGCTGTCCGCGAGGAAGTCCGTCGCGCCGGCCGGAGTGGTGGCGATAACCAGGGGGGCCCGCAGCGCCTCGTCGGCCGCGTCCCAGGCCGCGATCCTGACGTCGACGCCGAGACGTTCACCCCAGCCTCGCATCTCGTCGGCCCGGGCCGAGCTGCGCACATAGGCCGTGACCGGCCCGGTGCAGATCTCGGAGAGGGCGGCCAGCGCCGAGGAGGCGGTGGCGCCGGCGCCGAGGACGGCGGCCGACTCCACCTTCTCGACCCCGCGTTCGCGGAGGGCGGCGATCATCCCCGGGATGTCGGTGTTGTCACCCAGCCTGCGGCCGTCCCCGGTCAGGACCAGCGTGTTGACGGCCTCGACGGACGCCGCCGACTCACTGATCTCGTCGAGCAGCGGGATGACCGCCCGCTTGAGCGGCATGGTCAGGGAGAGCCCCGCCCAGGAGGAGTCCAGCCCGTCGATGAAACCGGGCAGCGCCGCTTCGTCCACGTCGAAGCGGCCGTACGACCAGTCCTCCAGGCCCAGTTCCGCGTAGGCGGCCCGGTGAAGGGCCGGCGAGAGGGAGTGCGCGATGGGTGAGCCGAGTACGGCAGCTCGGCGGGCGTCAGTCGAGGGCATCGAACTTCTTCTTCAGCTCCAGGAATTCGTCATAGGTCTTGGCGAATTCCGTATTGTGATGCCCGTCGGTGGCCACGAAATAGATCCAGCCGTCCGCGGTCGGGTTCAGAGTCGCGGCCAGTGCGTCACCACCCGGATTACTGATGGGTCCGGGTGTAAGACCTCGCTGCGTGTAGGTGTTGTACGGATCCTTGTTCTGGTGGATCTCGGACACACTGATGTTGATCTTACTTTGCTTCTTCAGGTAGTTGAACGTGGAGTCGAACTGGAGCAACTGGTTTGTCTCGGTGTTGTCGGGCTTGAGCCGATTGTAGATGACTTCACTCATCTTCCGGAAGTCGTCGTGCGTCTTGCCCTCGGCCTGGACGAGGCTGGCCACGGTGATGACCTGCCAAGGACCGTCGAGACCATGCTTCTTCGCGGCCTTCGGGAGATCGAGCTTCTTGTACTCCGCATTCGCCCGAGTGACCATCTTCTTCAGGACGTCTTCGGGTTTCGTCCCCTTGGACACCGGATAGGTGGCCGGGTAGAGGAATCCTTCCAGCGGATCCTTTATCGTCGGGTCATCGTCCGCCCAGTCAGGCAGACCAAGGCTTCCCATGTTCTTTTCGGCGGCCTGTTCGGTCGTCCCCGCCTTGAGGTCCAGCCTCTTGTCGATGGTTGCGTACACCTCGGCGTTACGCGTGCCCGGAGGAACGACCAAGCCGTTCTGACTACCCGGACTCAGCATCAACTCGATGGCACTGTCGGCGGACATCTCCTTCTTCAGCAGATAGACACCGGCCTGGAGCGATTTCCCCTTGGGATTCGCGTTCTGGGCCGAGATGAAGGCGTCGGACGACTTCACGACGCCGGCCTTCTTCAGGATGCTCGCGATCTCGTTCCCGAGGGCTCCCTCGGGAATTTCGACCTCGACCGAGCCGGTGCCGCTGCCCGTGTAGTCGGGCGCCGCACCGAACTGGCTCTTGTAATACGAATAGCCGAAGTAACCGGCCCCGCCGAGACCCCCGACGAGGATCAGCGAGACGCCGAGGCAGGCGCAGCCGCTGCGGTTCTTCTTCTTGCCCTTGCCGCGTCTCTCGCCGCCGCCCCGCTGGACCTCACGGGAGTCGTCGTCGTACTCGTCGTCGTCACCGGACCCGCTGGAACCCCGGGAATCGCGCGGTCTCCGGTCGTCGGCGGGCTCGTCCGCGCCCGTGAAGAAAGGATGCGTCTCCTCCTCCGGCACGTCCGGATCCCAGTCCGGGCTCTGCTGCTGCGGCGCCTCGTCGCGGCGGCCCGGGGGCTGAGGCGGCGGGTACGCCTCGGGGGTGCCGTAGGAGTCGGGCTGCTCGGCGTAGCCGCCAGGCTGATTGCCGTAGGGCTGCTGGGCTCCGTACGGCATGACGGGCTGCTGGCCTGTGTCCCAGCCGGTGTCGTAGTGCGGCTGCTGCGGCTGCTGGGCGTAGGGATCCTGGGGGCCACCGTGCTGCTGGTGCTGCTGCGCGTACGGGTCCTGCTGGTGCTGGTGCGCGTACGGGTCCTGCTGCGGCTGCTGGGCGTAGGGGTCCTGCTGCGGCTGCGCGTACGGGTCCTGCTGGTGCTGCCGCTGCTGGGCGTACGGATCCTGCTGGTGCTGCGCGTAGGGGTCCTGCTGGGCGGCGTACTGCTGCTGGGCGTGCGGGTTCTGCTGGTGCTGCTGCGGCTGCTGTTGCGCGTAGGGGGCCTGCTGGTAGCCCTGCTGGGCGTACGGGTCCTGCGCGTAGGGCTGCTGCTGGCCGTCGTACTGGCCCTGGCCGTGGGCGGCCTCACGGCCTCCCCATCCCTGGTCCCCGTACAAGGGGTCCTCTGGATGCCACGGTTCGGAGCCGGAGCCCCGGCCATACTCAGTCATCGATCCCCTTGACGCCGCGAGACGACGCTCCGCCTCTTCGCTTGGCTGTGCGGGTGTTTAATCGAACACCGGCGCATCGCGCGGAACGTTACCGTATCGCGATCAGACAACCACTTCGACGCCCTCGCCCGGAGCAGTGCCTGACGCCCGTTCGGACTCCAGAGCGTTCTGAAGGATCACCACAGCGGCAGCCTGGTCGATGACAGACCTGCCCTTCTTGGACTTCACGCCCGAAGCCCGCAGCCCTTGAGTGGCCGTCACCGTGGTCATCCTCTCGTCCACGAGACGCACGGGGATGGGTGCGATCGCGCGGGCGAACACCTGGGCGAACGCGCGGACCTTCGCGGCCGCCGGCCCCTCTCCCCCACCCAGCGAGCGGGGGAGCCCGAGGATGACCTCGATCGGCTCGTACTCCTCGACGATCTGGCCGAGCCGCCGGTGGGCGGCCGGGACGTCGCGTCCCGGCACGGTCTCCACCGGCGTGGCGAGGATCCCGTCGGGGTCGCACGAGGCGACCCCGATACGGGCGTCCCCGACGTCGACGGCAAGTCGGCGTCCACGGCGCATCTGCGGCGTGTCCGGCGTCATGCCGTCTCGGTGACGAGGCGTTCGACAGCGGCGACGGCGTCGCCGATGGCGTCGGGGTTCTGACCGCCGCCCTGGGCGACGTCCGGCTTGCCGCCGCCACCGCCGCCGAGGGTCTTGGCTGCGGTACGGACCAGCTCACCGGCCTTGAGACCCCGCTCGCGGGCCGCCTCATTGGTGGCGATGACCGTCAGCGGACGTCCGTTCGCCGTGGTGAACAGGGCCACGACGACGGGCCGGCCACCCTGGATGCGCCCGCGCACGTCGAGGACCAGCTTGCGCAGGTCGTCGGCCGAGGTGCCGTCCGGCACCTGCCCGGTGACCAGAGCGACGCCACGTACGTCCTTCGCCGAGTCCACGAGTCCGCCGGCGGCCTGGAGGACCTTCTCCGCGCGGAACTTCTCGATCTCCTTCTCGGCGTCCTTGAGCTTGCCGAGCATGCCGGAGATCTTCTCGGGGAGCTCCTCGGGACGCCCCTTCAGCAGTTCCTGGAGCTGGGCGACGACCGTGTGCTCCTTGGCGAGGAAGTTGTACGCGTCGACACCGACGAGGGCTTCGATGCGGCGCACGCCGGAGCCGATGGACGATTCGCCGAGCAGCTTCACCAGGCCCAGCTGGGCGGTGTTGTGCACGTGCGTACCACCGCACAGCTCCTTGGAGAAGTCGCCGATGGTGACGACCCGGACCCGCTCGCCGTACTTCTCGCCGAACTCGGCGATGGCGCCCTGCTTCTTGGCGTCGTCGATGGACATGACCTCGGCCTGGACGTCGAGTTCCCGGGCGAGGACCTCGTTGATCTTCTGCTCGACGTCGGTGAGCACCGTGCCGGGGACGGCGGCGGGCGAACCGAAGTCGAAGCGGAAGCGGCCGGGCGAGTTCTCCGAGCCGGCCTGGGCTGCCGTCGGACCGAGTGCGTCACGCAGCGCCTGGTGCGTGAGGTGGGTGGCGCTGTGGGCACGGGCGATGGCGCGGCGGCGGGTGATGTCGATGGAGGCGTGGGCCGAGGCCCCGAGCGTCACCTCTCCGACCTGCACCGAACCCTTGTGGACCGAGACGCCGGGCACGGGCTGCTGCACGTCGCGGATCTGGATGACGGCGCCGGTGTCGAGCCTGATGCGGCCCTGGTCGGCGAGCTGGCCGCCGCCCTCGGCGTAGAACGGGGTGCGGTCCAGGACGACCTCGACCTCGTCACCCTCGCTCGCGGCGGGCGAGGGCACGCCGTCGACGAGGAGGCCGACGACCGTCGACTCGCCCTCGGTGGAGGTGTAACCGGTGAACTCCGTGTCGCCGGACCTGTCCGCCACCTCGCGGTAGGCGGAGAGGTCGGCGTGACCGGTCTTCTTGGCCTTGGCGTCGGCCTTGGCCTTGTCCCGCTGCTCCTGCATCAGGCGGCGGAAACCCTCTTCGTCGACCGCGAGGCCCTGCTCGCCGGCCATCTCCAGCGTGAGGTCGATCGGGAAGCCCCAGGTGTCATGGAGCAGGAAGGCCTTGTCGCCGGCCAGGACCCGGCCGCCGGCGGCCTTGGTCTCGGTGACGGCGGTCTCGAGGATGTTCGTGCCGCCCTTGAGGGCCTTGAGGAAGGCGGCTTCCTCGGCGAGCGCGACGGTCTCGATGCGTTTGCGGTCGGTGATCAGCTCCGGGTACTGCAGTCCCATGGTGTCCACGACGACGTCGATGAGCTCGCGGACGACCGGGCCGGTGGCACCCATGAGGCGCATGTTGCGGATCGCGCGGCGCATGATGCGGCGCAGGACGTAGCCACGGCCCTCGTTGCCGGGGGTGACGCCGTCACCGATGAGCATCGCCGAGGTGCGGATGTGGTCGGCGACCACGCGCAGGGAGACGTCCGAACCATGGTCGGCGCCGTAGCGGACGCCGGTGAGCTCGGTGGCCTTGTCCATGACGACGCGCAGGGTGTCGGTCTCGTACATGTTCTGTACGCCCTGGAGGATCATCGCGAGGCGCTCGAGGCCGAGTCCCGTGTCGATGTTCTTCGACGGCAGGTCGCCCAGGATCGGGAAGTCCTCCTTGCCGTCGCCCGCGCCTCGCTCGTACTGCATGAAGACGAGGTTCCAGATCTCCACGTAGCGCTCGTCGTTGACGGCGGGGCCGCCCTCGACGCCGAACTCGGGACCGCGGTCGTAGTTGATCTCGGAGCAGGGGCCGCAGGGGCCGGGGACGCCCATGGACCAGAAGTTGTCCTTCTTGCCCAGGCGCTGGATGCGCTCGGCGGGGACACCGATCTTTTCACGCCAGATCTGCTCGGCCTCGTCGTCGTCCAGGTAGACGGTGATCCACAGACGCTCGGGGTCGAGCCCGAAGCCGCCGTCCTCCAGGGAGTTCGTGAGCGCCGCCCAGGCGAACTCGATGGCGCCTTCCTTGAAGTAGTCGCCGAAGGAGAAGTTTCCGCACATCTGGAAGAACGTGCCGTGCCGCGTGGTCTTGCCGACCTCTTCGATGTCCGGCGTACGCACACACTTCTGCACGCTGGTGACGCGCGGGGCGGGCGGCTTGGCCTCGCCGAGGAAGTACGGCTTGAACGGGACCATGCCCGCGGGGACCAGCAGCAGAGTCGGGTCGTCCGCGATGAGCGACGCCGAAGGGACGACGGTGTGACCGCGCTCCTCGAAGAAGCTCAGCCAGCGGCGGCGAATCTCAGCCGACTCCATCAGTGGTCCTCATTCCGGTTGTTCGAGTTGCAGGGAAGCGATCGGTAGGTGGCGGGGCCGGGGTCGTCGGCGGCCTCGATGCCGAGCGCCCCGCCCAGTTCGGCTTCTCGCCTGACCATGCCCTCACGTACGTCGAGGGCGAAGTCCTTCAGCTTGTGACCTGCCTCGAGGGCCTTGTCGGCGGCCTGCGCCGCGAGGCTCTCGGGTGTCAGCTGCCGGATCTTGCGGTTGACCTTGGTGGTGGCCCAGACACCGGCGGCTGCGCCGGCGGTGAACCAGAACGTACGGCGGAACATCGCTGCGTCAGTCCTTCTGTCCACGGGAACTCCGGCCGGTCCGCTTCCGGTCGCGGGCGGACGGCACGGTACGGCCGACGATCACGGTGCGGCGGGGGGTCCGGCGGGCCGGTTCCGGCTCCGCGGCGGTACGGCGGCCGATGGCCTGCCGCACCCCGTAGCCGAACGCCGCGACCTTCACGAGCGGGCCGCCGAAGGTCGAGGCCACGGTCGTGGAGAGCGCGGAGGCGTTGGAGGTGACTTCCTGCACGTCACTCGCGATGGCGTCGACCTTGTCCAGCTGGGTCTGCGCGGAACGCAGCGTCGCGGAGGCGTCGGCGAGCAGCGGGACCGCCTGCTCCGTGACATCCGCCACCAGCGCGGTGGCAGCCCTGAGCGTCTGGGCCAGTCTCACCAGAACCACGGCGAGGAAGGAAACCAGGATCGCCCAGAAGACAGCCACCAGAATGCCGGCCACCTCTCCACCGGACACAGTGCACCGCTCTCTGCTCGTCGCCCGTACGGGCCGGTGTTCCCCGGCTCGCTCGGCCTGTCTCGGTTCGGCGGGCGCGTGGAGCCGTCGCCGCCGATCGTCGTCCCCCGAGCCTATCGCGCCGGGCGTCACGCGCCGTACCGCATTACGGGCGGACGGTTCGGGCCCCCGGAGAGCATGGAGATTGTACGGAGAGCTTATGTGCCAGTACTCTGCGTGTTTCATGCGACGCTCTCAGCGCCCCCTTCCCGCACCCGAAGACGCAGAGCCCCGTTCCGTACGGGGGAACCTCCCGGCGGAGCTGAACACCTTCGTGGGACGCGACGAAGAACTGGCGGAAGTCGGGGCGCTTCTGGGGCAGTACAGGCTCGTCACCGTGGCGGGGGTCGCGGGGGTCGGCAAGACCCGCTTCGTCAGCCGGATCGCGGCACTGATGGAGAAACGGTACTGCGACGGGGTCTGGATCGCCGAGCTGTCGGCCGTCCATGATGCAGGGCTGCTGGAGCACACGCTGGCCGGCGCGATGGGGCTGACGGACCACACCAGCAGACCGCCCCGCACCATGCTGCTGGAGCACTGCGCGGGGCGCCGGTTCCTGCTCGTGATCGATGGCTTCGAACACCTCACCGACGACTGTGCGACGCTCGTGCGGGAGCTCCTGCGCGTGGCGCCCGGGCTCCAGGTGCTCGCGGCGGGACGCCGTCCCCTGCGGGTGGACGGTGAACTCACCTATCCGCTGGCGCCGATGACCGACGGCGACGCGGTGGAGCTGTTCGCCCGGCGAGCGGCCTCGGTCCGCCCCGGGTTCGCCCTCGGCGACGGCAACCGGGAGACCGTGCGGGAACTGTGCCGCCGGCTCGACGGAATCCCGCTGGCGCTGGAACTCGCCGCCGGCAGGCTGCGGGCCCTGACCGTGGAACAGGTGCTGCAGCGCCTCGACGACCGGTTCCGGCTGCTGACCGGGGGCAGCCCGAGCGCGCTCCCCCGTCACCAGACCCTCCGTACGGCCATCGGCTGGAGCCATGAACTGTGCGCCCCCGAGCAGCGGCTGCTGTGGGCGCGGCTCTCGGTGTTCGCCGGGCAGTTCGACCTGGAGGCAGTCGAGTACATCTGCAGCGGCCCCGGTCTGCCGGCCGACTCGGTGCTGGACGTGCTGGACGAACTGCTGGCGCAGTCCGTGGTGCTGCGCGAGGACTCGGCCGTCGGCTGCCGCTACCGGCTGCTGGACACCGTGCGCGAGTACGGCGCGGACTGGCTGCGCGCGACCGGGGACGCCGAGCGGCTGCGGCGCAGGCACCGCGACTGGTACCTGGGGCTGGCGACCTGGTGCGAGCTCGACTGGTTCAGCCCGAGGCAGGCCGAGGCCGCGGCGCGGATCGACAGCGAGCTGCCCAACCTCCGCCGGGCAATGGAGTGTTCGATGGAGAGCCCCGACGAGGTCCACCTCGCCCAGTACCTGGCAGGCACGCTCTGGTTCTACTGGGCGGGCTGCGGACGCCTCTCGGAGGGCCGCCACTGGCTGGACCACGTCCTGGAGGAGGACTCGCCCTACGACCACTCACGGCTGAAGGCGCTGTGGGTGCTCGGATACGTCGCCGTGCTTCAGGGGGACGCGGTGGGCGCGGTGTCGGCACTGCAGGAGTGCCGCGAGGAGGGTGAGCGGGCGGGGGACGCGTCCGCCGTGGCCTACGCCGTGCACCGCACGGGCTGTCTCTCCATCGTCACGGACGACCCGGTACGCGCCGAGGAACTGCTGCGGGAGGCGCTCGGGCGCTACCGGGAGATCGGCGAGCTCAACAGCAACGTCCTGATGGCGCAGGTCGAACTGGGCATGGCCGTGGCCTTCCGCGGGGACCTCGACGGTGCAGCCGAGATCTGCACCGAGGTCCGCGAGATCTGCGAGGACCACGGAGAACGGTGGGCCATGGCCTACGCGTTGTACGTCCTCGCTTACGCGGCGCTGCAGTCGGGCCGGAGCGAGCGTGCGCGGCAGATGCTCGGGGAGGCCCTTTCCATCGCGCACGCCTTCCACGATCTGCTCGGCACGGTCCTCTCGCTGGAGCTGCTGGCCCTCGTCACGGTGGTCGAGGGGGATGCCGCGGAAGCCGCGCTGCTGCAGGGGGCCGCGGACCGGATCTGGCCCTCGGTGGGACTGCCGCTGTTCGGCTCGGTCCACTACGGCAGGCCGCGGGCCGAATGCGAGGAGCGGGCCAGGGCGGAGCTGGGTGACGCGTGTTACGAGGCGGAGCGGCTCACCGGCAGTCGGCTGGACACGAGGGCCGCGGTCACCCGGGCGCTCGGCGTGCGGACGCACGGAGGGCCGGCGGGCGGCGGCCCGGCGGACGGGAGGCCGGCCCGGGAGGGGGCGAGGGACGGCGGGGCCGCCGGGGAAACGCGAAGGCCCGCCGCCTCCCGTACGACGGGGAGGGGCGGGCCCGAGCTCGGCTGAGCGTTACGCCTGGATCAGCGGGCGTAGTACTCGACGACGAGCTGCTCGTCGCAGATGACCGGAATTTCCTTGCGGTTCGGGTCACGGTCCAGGCGGAAGGCCAGGGCCTTCAGGTTCACCTGGAGGTAGCGCGGGGTCTCACCGTCGGTGTCGTAGCCACCCTCACGGGCGACCTGGAACGGCACCTTGGTGCGGCTGCGCTCGCGGACCTGCACGACGTCGTCGGGGCGCACGCGGAAGGAAGGCTTGTCGACCTTGCCGCCGTTGACCTCGATGTGGCCGTGGACGACCATCTGGCGGGCCTGGTAGATGGTGCGGGCGATGCCCGAACGCAGGACCAGGGCGTCGAGGCGACGCTCGAGCTCGACGACCAGCGCCTCGCCCGTCTTGCCTTCGGCCTTCTTGGCGCGGTCGTAGGCACGCGCCATCTGGCGCTCGCTGATGTCGTACTGCGCACGCAGGCGCTGCTTCTCCAGCAGACGGACCTTGTAGTCCGAGTTCTGCTTGCGGCCACGGCCGTGCTCGCCCGGCGGGTAGGGACGGGCTTCGAAGTACTTGACAGCCTTGGGCGTCAGGGCGATGCCGAGGGCACGCGACTTCTTGACCTTGGGACGCGACTGGTTAGGCACGTTCTCCAGACCTCCGTTGTAGGTGGTTTACCTTGCTCAAGGAGATCGCATGTCTCGCCCTGGGAACACCACACACGTCACGGACAACGCTCAGCGACGGCACGCACAAGGGTGCCGTAACGACGGAAGGCCGATCTGATCGTGGTCAGCCGCGTCCCAGCGGGCTTGAAAACACTCGGATGCCGTCAGCAGCCGAGCGCACACGAACTCTCGTACAGACTACCTGCTCCGCGGTGCTGCTCTTACCGGGGCCGTCCGCCACGGCTTACGACCGACAGCGGGAGCATCGCCGCGGCGGGGAGGCCGTGCCTCGGCTCCCCCGCCGGTTCCCCGCCGGTACGGGCGGCGACGCGTGCCCGGGGCGACGAACTGACGGCTGTGCTGCAGATCACCCGACGTACCGGTCTCCGTCCCCCGCCGCATCCGCGGCCGTCACGGGGACGCGGCGCCGTCTCCCGCATCGCCGCGGCCGAGCCGCTCCCGGACCCGCTCCGCCACGTCGGCGTACCGCGCCTCGGCGCCGTACCTCGTGGGTTCGTAGTACCGCCTGTCGCGCACGGCGTCCGGGGCGTACTCCTGGGCGGCGATCGCCCCGGGGACGTCGTGCGGATAGATGTAGCCCTGGGCATGGCCCAGCTTGGCCGCGCCCTTGTAGTGGCCGTCGCGCAGATGGGCGGGGACCGGGCCGGCGAGGCCTCTGCGCACGTCGTCCTGCGCGGCGGAGATCGCCAGCGTCGCGGCATTGGACTTGGGGGCGAGCGCCAGCGCGATCGTGGCGTGGCTGAGGGTGAGCGCCGCCTCGGGGAACCCGATCATGGCCACGGCCTGGGCCGCCGCCACGGCTGTGGGCAGCGCGGTGGGATCGGCGAGCCCGATGTCCTCGCTGGCGGAGATCATCAGCCGCCGCGCGATGAAGCGCGGATCCTCCCCCGCCTCGATCATCCGCGCCAGGTAGTGCAGGGCCGCGTCCACGTCGGACCCGCGGATCGACTTGATCAGCGCACTCGCGACGTCGTAGTGCTGATCGCCGTCCCGGTCGTACTTCACGGCTGCGCGGTCGACGGTCTCCTCGAGCGTCTCAAGGGTGATGTCGTCCTCGTGTTTGGAGAGGGCCGCGCCCGCGGCGGCCTCCAGCGCGGTCAGCGCTCGGCGGGCGTCGCCTCCGGCGATCCGCAGCAGGTGCGCCTCGGCGTCCTGTGACAGCGTGACCGCTCCCCCAAGCCCGCGCCCGTCGGCCACCGCGCGGCGGAGCAGAGCTCGCAGGTCGTCGTCGGTGAGGGGCTCCAGGGTGAGGAGCAGCGAACGCGAGAGCAGCGGCGAGATGATCGAGAAGTAGGGATTCTCCGTGGTGGCCGCGATCAGCGTCACCCAGCGGTTCTCCACGGCGGGGAGCAGGGAGTCCTGCTGGGCCTTGGAGAAGCGGTGGATCTCGTCGAGGAAGAGGACGGTCTCCTTGCCGAAACCGCCGGTGGCGCGGCGCGCGCCCTCGATGACCGCGCGGACCTCCTTGACGCCCGCGGTGATCGCCGACAGCTCGACGAAGCGCTTGTTGGTCGCCTTGCTGACGACGTAGGCGAGGGTCGTCTTCCCTGTGCCGGGCGGGCCCCAGAGAATGACCGAGGACGGGCCGGCGGGACCTCCGCTCCCCTCGCCCACGAGACGGCGCAGCGGGGACCCCGGCCTGAGCAGGTGCTGCTGGCCGACCACCTCGTCCAGCGTGCGGGGACGCATCCGGACAGCGAGGGGGCTGCTGGAGGGGTCCTTCTCCTGGCGGTCTTCGGCTGCTGCGGTAAAGAGGTCGGGCTCCACGTCCTGAAGCCTATGTCACCCCACTGACATGACCGCCGGCCGAGTCAGCTGGTCCAGAAGTCCCACCAGCGGGTGAGGATCAGCATGCCGATGATCCCGATCCAGAGCACCGGGGGCACCCAGTGGAACTCGGTGAGGGCGTTCCGCAGCCCGGCGGGGGCGGGGATGATGCCGTACTTGATGTTGTGCGTCGTGACGTAGCAGAACATGAAGATCGTGGCGACCCAGGCCAGGCAGCACCACAGGCAGAGCGAGTTGATGTTGTAGAGCGACTGGTACTGCAGCCAGGTGCAGAAGCCGACGCCGAACAGGGTGCCGGCGTTGAGGCCCAGCCAGTACCACGCACGGAAGCGGGCGCCCGCGAGGAGCGCCATGCCGATCCCGATGACCACCGAGTAGGTGGCGATCCCGAGCATCGGGTTGGGGAAGCCGAAGGCGGAGGCCTGCTCGCTCTTCATGATGTTGCCGCACGCGACCACCGGGTTCAGGCTGCAGCCCGGGGTGAAGCTCGGGTCCTCGAGCAGCTTGAACTTGTCGATGGTGATCACCCATGCGGCGAGCAGCCCGGCCGCTCCCGTGATCACCAGCAGCAGCGCGAGCGCGCGACTGCCGCCGAAGGTCTTCGCACCGTCGTCCTCGTCCTGCGCGGAGGAGGGGTGGTCTACCGCTGCCATCGTCATAATCGCCGTTCCATCACTGAGTAGCCGGCCGGGCCTCGCCATTGTGCCGCACTGTCGACACGGGCATCTGTTCGGCGAACATAAAGGTGTTCCCAAACGGGGCGCGGAACGCAGGGTTCCAGGGGATCCTCCCCCGTATGACAGAGACAGCGGTCGACGTACGAGGACTGCGTAAACGATATGGCGGCCTGACCGCGGTGGACGGCCTGGACCTGCGGATCCGTCCCGGAGAGGTGTTCGGGCTCCTCGGGCCGAACGGGGCGGGGAAGAGCACCACCGTGGAGATCCTGCAGGGCCACCGCAGCCGCGACGGCGGCACGGTCCGGGTCCTCGGCGTCGATCCGGCCACCGCCGACCGCCGCTGGCGTTCCCGGATCGGCATCGTCTGGCAGGATGAATCGGCTCCCGCCGAGTTGACGGTACGGGAGACGGTGGAGCACTTCGCGCGGTACTACCCGAGACCGAGGGACCCCGGAGAGGTCATCTCCCTGGTCGGCCTGGACGGCAAGGCAGGCTCGCGGATCAAGGAGTTGTCCGGCGGCCAGCGGCGCAGGCTGGACGTGGCGCTGGGCATCGTGGGCTCCCCCGAACTCCTGCTCCTGGACGAGCCGACGACGGGTTTCGACCCGTCGGCGCGGCGGCAGTTCTGGGAGGTGGTGAGGCTCCTCGCCCGGGAGGGAACCACAATCGTGCTCACCACCCACTACCTGGAAGAGGCCGAGGCGCTGGCCGACCGGCTGGCGGTGATCGCGGCGGGACGCATCGTCGCCGAGGGTGAACCCGCGGCGCTTCGCGAGCGGTTCGGCACGGAGGCCACCGTCATGTGGACCGAGCCGGACGGAACCCAGCGCTCCGAGCGCACCGCGACCCCCACCCGCAGCGTCGCGGACCTGATGGGCCGCTTCGACGGCGAGATACCCGGGCTGCGGGTCGACCGCCCGACCCTGGAGGACGTCTACCTCCGGCTGACAGGACAGGAGACGCACCGATGAGCGCGGCCGAGGCAACTCCCGGAACTGCTTCCGCCTCGGCGCCGGGAGACGCCGCCCTCCCCGGTGCGTGGGGGCTGGGGCTGCGACGGGGCGCACTGGAGCTGAAGCAGTTCTTCCGCCAACGTGACCAGGTCCTCTTCACGTTCGCGTTCCCCGTGGTGTTCCTCACACTGTTCGCGTCGATCTTCAGTGACGACGTCGAGGGTGCGGGCATCACCGCCTCGCAGCTGTACGTCCCGTCGATGCTCGCCTCGGGCGTCATGTCGACCAGCTTCCAGTCGCTGGGTATCTCGATAGCGATCGAACGGGACGAGAAGGTGCTGCGCCGGCTGCGCGGGACCCCCATGCCACCCGCCGCGTACTTCCTCGGCAAGGTGTGGCTGGTGCTGGTCACCTGCCTGCTCGAGGCCGTGGTGCTGCTGCTCATCGGCACCACGGCGTTCGATGTCGCCCTTCCCGGTGACATCGCCGACTGGCTGGCCTTCGCCTGGATCTTCCTGCTCGGTATCACCGGCTGCGCGCTGCTGGGAATCGCGATCAGCAGCCTGCCGAGGTCGGGCCGGAGCGCGAGCTCCGTCGTCGTACTGCCCTTCCTCGTCCTGCAGTTCGTCTCCGGCGTCTACATCCCGGTCAACGAACTGCCCGGCTGGCTGGTCACCGTGGGGTCGCTGTTCCCGCTGAAGTGGATGTGCCAGGGGTTCCGCTCGGTCTTCCTGCCCGACTCCGCGGTCGTCATCGAGCAGGCCGGGGCCTGGGAGCTCGGCCGGACCGCCCTGGTGCTGGGCGCCTGGTGTGCCGGCGGACTGGTCCTGTGCCTGCTGACCTTCCGGTGGCGCGGCAGGCGCTGAAAACGCCGTGCCCGCCCGGGCGGACCGGGCGGGCACGTGCGTGGACGATGGTGCGGGATCAGCCCAGCTCGGCCTGGATCACGGCGACCAGATCGCCGACCGCCACGGCCTTCTGCTCGCCCGACTCCATGTCCTTGAGCTGGACGTTGCCCTCGGCGAGGTCCCGCTCGCCGGCCACGACCGTGTAGCGGGCTCCGGAACGGTTCGCGCTCTTCATCGCGCCCTTGAGGCCGCGGCCGCCGAACGCGAAGTCCGTGGCGACGCCCGCCTTGCGCAGTTCGGTGACCAGGCCGAAGAGCACCCGCCGCGCCTCTTCGCCGAGCGGCACCGCGTAGACGCTGGTGGCGGCGGGGATGTCGAGTTCGACGCCCTCGGCCTCCAGGGCGAGCACCGTGCGGTCCACGCCGAGGGCCCAGCCGACGGAGGGCAGCGCGGGGCCGCCGATCATCTCGGACAGGCCGTCGTAGCGCCCGCCACCGCCCACCGCGGACTGGGAGCCCAGACCGTCGTGGACGAACTCGAAGGTGGTGCGCGTGTAGTAGTCGAGGCCGCGGACGAGCTTCTCGTCGTCCTCGAACGCCACCCCCGCCGACGTCAGCAGGTCGCGGACCTCCTCGTGGTACGCCTTGCAGGCGTCGCAGAGGAAGTCACGCAGCATCGGGGCGCCGGTCAGCTGCTTCTGGACGTCGGGACGCTTGTCGTCGAGGACCCGCAGCGGGTTGATCTCGATGCGCCGGCGGGTCTCCTCGTCGAGGTCGAGGTCGCGCAGGAACGTCTGCAGCGCCTCCCGGTAGACGGGGCGGCACTCCTTGTCCCCCAGCGAGTTCAGCAGGATGCGGAACCGTGTGAGGCCGAGCGAACGGTAGGCCTGGTCGGCGAGGATGATCAGCTCGGCGTCCAGCGCCGGGTCCTCGGTGCCGATGGCCTCGGCGCCGACCTGCGAGAAGTGGCGGTAGCGTCCCGCCTGGGGTCGCTCGTAGCGGTAGTACGAGCCCGAGTACCAGAGCTTGACGGGCAGGTTGCCGGCCTTGTGGAGGTTGGCCTCCAGCGCGGCGCGCAGCACGGACGCGGTGCCCTCGGGGCGCAGCGCGAGCTTGTCGCCGCCCTTGGTCTCGAAGGCGTACATCTCCTTGGACACGATGTCGGTCGACTCGCCGACGCCCCGGGCGAACAGGGCGACGTCCTCGAAGCCGGGCGTCTCGATGTATCCGTAGCCGGAGTTCCTCAGGGGCGAGGAGATGGCCTCACGCACCGCGAGGAACTTCGCGGAGCGGGGCGGGGTCAGGTCGTACGTGCCCTTGGGGGCCTGGAAGGTGCTCACAGGTTTTTTCTCTCGTCACATTCCTCGGCGGGGCGCGTCCAGTCCGTGCATGTACGGATTGGAGGCGCGTTCGCGGCCGATGGTCGTCTGGGGGCCGTGGCCGGACAGCACCACGGTCGAGTCGTCGAGCGGGAGGCACACACGGGCCAGCGACTCGATCAGCTCGGCGTGGTCGCCGCCGGGCAGATCGGTGCGTCCGACGGAGCCGGCGAAGAGCAGGTCGCCCGAGAAGAGGACCTGCGGCACGTCCGCGGCCTCGGGCATCCTGAACGTCACCGACCCCTTCGTATGGCCGGGTGCGTGCGCGACGCCGAACTCCATGCCCGCCAGCCGGAGCGCGGCACCGTCCGTCAGCTCCCTCACGTCATCCGGTTCGCCGACCGTCAGCTCGCCCATGAGCGGCATCCCGATCGAACGGCCCAGCGCCTTCTCGGGGTCGCTCATCATGTAGCGGTCATCGGGGTGGATCCAGGCCGGGACGTCGTGGGCGCCGCACACCGGGACGACCGAGGCGACGTGGTCGATGTGGCCGTGGGTGAGCACGACGGCGACGGGCTTGAGCCGATGCTTCGCGAGCGCTTCCTCGACGCCCTGGGCGGCCTGGTGGCCCGGGTCGATGATCACGCACTCCTCACCGGCGGCGGGGGCGACCAGGTAGCAATTGGTCCCCCAGGCCCCGGCAGGGAACCCGGCAATGAGCACGATCGTCCTTAGAGTTCGTCCGGCGAGGAAGGCCGTGGAGAGGAATGCGGCAGATCAGAGCCTACCGGCGCTCCTCATTCCACAGCTAACCCATATACCGTACGGGGCAATCGAGGCCCGAACACACGACGTACAAGGAGACCATCCGGTGGTCAGCAGCGATCAGCGGCGGCGGCAGCTCGCCCGGGAGAAGTTCGAGCGGCAGCAGCAGCGCCGGGAGGAGGCCCGCCGCAGGACCAGGCGCCTCACGGCGATCATCGGTTCGTCGGTGGCCGTGGTGGCGGTCATCGCTGCGGGCTCGTACCTCTTCCTCGACGGCGACGACTCGAAGGACTCGGCGGACGCGGCCGCGAGCGCGAGCCCGTCCGCTCCCCCGTCGCCTTCGGCGAGCGAGAGCAAGGCGCCCGAGCCTGCCATGGACATCGACAAGACGGCCACGTACTCGATGTCGCTGAAGACGAACCAGGGTGACATCGCGATCGCGATGGACGCGGCGAAGACCCCGCACACCACGAACTCGTTCAAGGCCCTCGCGGACAAGGGGTACTTCGACGGCACGAAGTGTCACCGCCTGACCACGGAGGGCATCTTCGTGCTGCAGTGCGGCGACCCGAAGGGTGACGGCACCGGGGGTCCGGGCTACACGATCCCCGACGAGAACCTGACCGCGCTCGGCAAGGCGGGCGACGACGGCTCGGTCACGTATCCGGCGGGCAGCGTCGCGATGGCGAACACAGGACAGCCGGGGACCGGCGGCAGCCAGTTCTTCCTGGTGTACAAGGACACCAAACTGCCCCCCACCTACACGCCGTTCGGCACCATGGACGACGCGGGTCTGAAGGCCGTCAAGAAGGTCGCCGAGGCGGGTGTGACCGGCGGAGCGGGAGACGGTGCTCCGAAGAAGGCCGTCACGGTCGAGAAGGCGACGGTCGGCAAGGACTGACCCTCCCGCGGGCGGCCGGCGCCCGGCTTCACGGCCGGACCGGAGAATTTCAGCCGCGCTGAGTGCGGACAGCCGGGCGGCCGGTCGCCTAGATTGACGTTGTGCAGGGCGGGCGCTGCCCGCCCCAGGAAACTGTGGACGATGCGAGGGGGGCGAACCCCTTCGACGCATCAGGTGGAGGAGGCGCTGTGACCAGCGACCCGTGGGGCCGTGTCGACGAGACGGGCACCGTGTACGTGCGTACGGCCGAGGGCGAGCAGGTGGTCGGATCGTGGCAGGCCGGTTCCCCCGAGGAGGCTCTGGCCTATTTCGAGCGCAAATACGAGGGCTTGGTGGTCGAGATCGGCCTCCTCGAGCGGCGGGTGAAGACCACCGACCTGTCGGCGAAGGACGCCACCACCGCGATCGAGCACCTGCGCGTACAAGTCGACGAGCACCACGCCGTCGGTGACCTCGCCGCGCTCGGCAAGCGGCTGGACGCGCTCGTGGCGACGGTCGACACGCGCCGCGAGGAGCGGAAGGTCCAGAAGGCGAAGCAGACCGACGAGGCCCGTCAGGCCAAGGAGGCTCTCGTCGTCGAGGCGGAGGAGCTGGCACAGAGCGAGCAGTGGCGGTCGGCGGGTGAGCGTCTGCGGGCGCTCGTCGACACGTGGAAGGGCCTGCCCCGTCTGGACCGCAAGTCCGACGACGAGCTGTGGCACCGCTTCTCGCACGCCCGTTCCGCGTTCTCCAAGCGCCGCAAGGCGCACTTCGCCGCGCTGGACGCGCAGCGCGAGGACGCCCGCAAGGTCAAGGAGAGGCTGGTCGCCGAGGCCGAGTCGCTCTCCGGCTCGACCGACTGGGGCACGACGGCTGCCCGCTACCGCGACCTGATGACCGAGTGGAAGGCGGCGGGACGCGCCCAGCGGGAGTCGGAGGACGACCTGTGGAACCGCTTCCGCGGCGCCCAGGACGTGTTCTTCGCGGCCCGCAGCGGCGTCTTCGCCGAGCGGGACGCCGAGCAGGGCGAGAACCTCAAGCTCAAGGAGGAGCTCGCCGCCGAGGCCGAGAAGCTGGTGCCGGTGACGGACCTGAAGGCGGCCCGGGCCGCGTTCCGCTCCATCAACGAGCGCTGGGAGGCCATCGGCCACGTGCCGCGCGACGCCCGCCCCAAGGTCGAGGGCCGGGTGCAGGCTGTGGAGCGCACGCTTCAGGAGGCCGAGGAGTCCGAGTGGCGCCGGACGAACCCGGAGGCGCGTGCGCGTGCCGCGGGTCTGACCGGTCAGCTCCAGGCCGCGGTCGACAAGCTGCGTACGCAGATCGACACCGCGCGCGCCTCGGGCAACAACGCCAGGGCCGACAAGCTCTCCCGCGAGCTCGAGGGCCGGCAGGCGCTGCTGGACCAGGCGCTGAAGGGCCTGGAGGAGTTCGGCGGCTGACGCCTGCCAGTACCGACGAGAGGGGCTCCCGTACGCATCGCGTACGGGAGCCC
>NZ_JBHVCT010000037.1:0-58261 GCF_042803195.1 Streptomyces sp. NPDC057428 | reverse complement strand
GACTGCAGGTGGGGGGCCCGGTTCCAGGAACCGGGCCCCACACGTGTGTGCCGTCGATGTGTGATCAGTCCGTCTCCCGGATCACCGGGGCCGGGGCGCCGGTCTTCACCAGCAGGTTGCCCTTGCGGTCGCGGCCGGGTGCCGCGAGGAACAGTGCGAGGAATCCCGCGAAGAGCGAGATGCTGCCGGCCAGGATGAACGCGCCGTTGAGCCCCCAGGCGTCGACGACCATGAAGCCCATCCCCGCCCCGAGCCCGGAGACGAGCTTGGAGCTGTAGACCATCCCGTAGTTCGTGGCGTTGTTGTTCTCACCGAAGTAGTCCGCGGTCATAGCGGCGAACATCGGGAAGATGGCGCCGCCGCCGAAGCCGGAGATCGCGGAGAAGAGCAGGAACAGCGGCAGGCTCTGCATGTCCGCCGACCAGATGATGCCGAACTGGGCGAGCCCCAGGATCACACAGACGTAGAGCAGGCACTTCTTACGGCCGTAGAGGTCGGAGAGCCAGCCGATGACGCCGCGCCCGGTACCGTTGACGATCGCCTTGAGCGACATCGCGGTGGCGACGATCCCAGCCGCGAAGCCCGCGTCCTGGCCGATGTCGACCTGGAAGGCGATGCCGAAGATGTTCACGCCGGAGGTACAGGCGAGACAGACCCACATCAGTGCCACGCGGCCGGTCCTCCACGCCTCGCCCGGGGAGTACTGCTTGATGGCCGGCGGGTTCTTCTCCAGCGAACGGCGGGCCCGCGGGTCCTCGGGCGGGTTGAGCGGGTCGATCTCTGAGGGCCACCAGTTGTTCGGCGGGTCCCGGAAGAAGAAGCCGGCGCACGCCACCATCACGGCGAGGAAGACACCCACCGAGACCAGGACCCACCTGAAGTTGGTGATGTCCATGAAGCCGGTGAAGATGAAGACGAACGGCACCGAGCCGTAGGCGAACCCGCCGTTGACGAAACCCGTCTTGCCGCCCCTGCGCTCCGGGTACCACTTGCCGACCATGTTGACGCAGGTGGCGTACACCATGCCCGCGCCCATGCCGGAGAACACGCTGAAGCCGATGTACGCGAAGATCACGTGCGGCGCGTACGCCAGCGACAGGTACCCGAGGAGCGTGCCCACCGCCCCGAGCATCATCGCCCAGCGGGCCGGCAGCCTGCCGGTCTCCCGCAGCCTGCCCGCGGGCATCGCGACCGCGGCCTGGAAGAACACCCAGACGGTCATCATCCAGTAGATGTGACCGCTGTCCCAGTTGTGCGCGTGGTGCAGTGTGTCCTCCGCCGACGCGAAGGCGTACTCGGCCGAGCTGATGCCCATCATGCCGACCCACGGCAGGATGACCATCCACTTGCGCTTGCGGCCCATGATGTCGATGTCGCTCTCGCCGAGCCGGTACGTCCGGCCGTTGGCGTCCGTCACCTCCCTGAAGGGGACGGATGTGGAGAGGTTTGCAGTAGTCATTGTCGATCGAACCCCTTGCGTGGAAGAAGTCTGGCCAGCGCCCCCTGCCCGTTCCCACTTCGCGCCGGGGTCCGCGGCCCAGCCGTGCGCCGCAGACCCCGTGGTTCGAGCCGTGTCATCAGGTCATCGGCCACCGCCCAGGAGTCCGGCGGCCCTGGCCCACCTGTACTTCGCGCCCAGCACGGCGACGGGCCGCTCCGTGGTGTACGGATAGGCGACGACACCCCGCTCGAACAGGTACGCGCAGGCCTCCTCGACCTCGGTGTCACCGGCCAGCGAGGCCACCACGGGCTTCTCGATGCCACGCGCCCGGAACTCCGCCACCACCCGGGCCGTCAGCTCCGCGAAGACCATCGGCGGAGTGACGATCGTGTGCCAGTAGCCGAGGACCAGCGCGTGGATCCGCGGATCCTCCATCCCCAGCCGGATCGTCGCCTCGTAGGTCGAGGGCGGCTCACCGCCCGTGATGTCGATCGGGTTGCCGGCCGCGCCGAACGGCGGGATGAACGCCTTGAACGCCGTGTCGAGATCCGGCGGGATCTCCATCAGGGACAGCCCGTTGTCCACGATCGCGTCCGAGAGGAGCACCCCCGATCCGCCCGCCCCCGTGATGATCACGACGTTGTCGCCCTTGGGCGCCGGGAGCACGGGCAGCGCACGCGCGTACTCCAGCATGTCGTTCAGGCCCGGCGCCCGGATGACGCCCGCCTGCCGCAGGATGTCGTCGTACACGGCGTCGTCCCCGGCCAGCGCGCCGGTGTGGGATCCCGCCGCTTTGGCACCCGCGCTCGTACGCCCCGCCTTGAGGACCACGACCGGCTTCTTCGGCACGGTCGCCCGCGCCGCCTCCACGAACGCGCGCCCGTCCTTGAGGTCCTCCAGGTGCATCGCGATGCACTCGGTGTTGGGGTCCTCCCCGAACCAGGTCAGCAGGTCGTCCTCGTCGATGTCCGACTTGTTGCCGAGCCCGACGATCGCCGACACACCCGTCTTCGTCGACCGCGCGAAGCCCAGGATGGCCATGCCGATACCACCGGACTGGGAGGTCAGCGCCACCGACCCCTTGACGTCGTACGGGGTGCAGAAGGTGGCGCAGAGGTCCTGCCAGGTCGAGTAGTAGCCGTAGATGTTCGGTCCGAGCAGCCGTACCCCGTACTGCTCACCGATCGCCACGATCTCGTCCTGCAGCCCCTGTTCGCCGGTCTCGGCGAATCCGGACGGAATCAGCACCGCGTTCGGGATCCCCTTGCGGCCCACCTCCTGGAGCGCCGATGCAACGAACTTGGCGGGGATCGCGAAGACCGCCACATCCACCTCACCGGGAACGTCGGTGACACTCTTGTACGCCTTGCGGCCCAGAATGTCATCGGCCTTGGGGTTCACCGGGTGGATCTCGCCCGCGAAACCTCCGTCGATGAGGTTCCGCATCACCGAATTGCCTATCTTGCCCTGTTCGTTGGAGGCGCCGATGACCGCGACCGAACGAGGCTCCATCAGCCGGCGCATAGAGACTAGGATCTCCTCCCGGCTGTAGCGGCGACGCGGCTTCACCTCCTCTGTCGTCAGCAGGATCCGGATGTCGGCGGCGACCGCACCGTCCGGCGAGGCGATGACCGGGTTGAGGTCCACCTCCGCGATCTCGGGGAAGTCCGTCACCAGTTGGGACACCCGCCGGATCTGCTCGGCCAGCGCCCACCGGTCCACGGCCGGCGCGCCGCGCACACCCTTGAGGATCTCCGCGGCACCGATCGAGTCGAGCATTGACCGCGCCTCGTCCGCGGTCACCGGTGCCAGCCGGAACGTGATGTCCTTGAGTACCTCCACCAGGACCCCGCCGAGCCCGAACGCCACCACCTTGCCGAAGGTGGGATCGGTGACCGCACCGACGATGACCTCCTGCCCGGGCGGCACCAGCTGCTGTACCTGCACGCCGTCGATCCGGGCATCGGCCGAGTACGCCCGGGCGTTCTTCACGATCCGGCAGAAGGCCTCGCGCACCTCCCGCGAACCCGACACCCCCACCACGACGCCGCCCGCATCCGTCTTGTGCAGGATGTCCGGGGAGACGATCTTGAGGACGACGGGGCCGCCGAGCCGATCGGCCAGTGCCACCGCCTCGTCGACGTCGGTGGCCAGCCCCTCGCCCGGCACGGTGATCCCGTACGCGTCGGCGACGACCTTCCCCTCCGGAGCGGTGAGCGCGCTGCGCCCCTCGCTCCGGACACGGTCGAGCAGCGCCCTGACGCGCTCATGCTCCTGTGTCTCGACTGTTCCGGTCATGCTCAGATGACTCCGTTCGTCTTCAGCAGCCGCAGTTCCTCGTCGCCCAGACCGAGTTCGCCGACGTACACCTCCGCGTTGTGCTCGCCGAGGAGCGGGGAGGTCACGATGTCGACGGGGGAGTCGGACAGCTTCAGCGGGCTGCCGACCGTGGTGAAGGTCCCGCGCTCGGGGTGTTCGACCTGGACGACCATCTCGTTGGCCGCGAGGGACTCGTCCTCGACGATCTCCTTGGTCGAGAGGATCGGACCGCAGGGGATGTTGTGCGCGTTCAGCTGCTCCAGGACGTCCCACTTGGGGAGCGCGGACGACCACTCCTCGATGAGCTGGAACATCTTGCCGAGCTTCGGCAGCCGCGACTCGGGCGTCGCCCACTCGGGGTCCTCGGCCAGCTCCGGCCGTCCGATCAGCGCGGACAGGGGTTTCCACCCGACCGGCTGGACGATGACGTACACGTAGTCGTTGGGACCGCCTGGCGCGCACTTCACCGCCCAGCCCGGCTGACCGCCGCCGCTCGCGTTGCCGCTGCGCGGCACCTCGTCGGCTCCGGCTGTGTCCTGCGCGTTCGGGTACTCCGCGAGCGGACCGTGCGCCAGTCGCTGCTGGTCGCGCAGCTTGACCCGGCAGAGGTTGAGCACGGCGTGCTGCATCGCCACGTTCACCCGCTGACCGCGTCCGGTGCTCTCGCGCTGGAACAGGGCGGCGAGGATGCCGGCCACCGCGTGGATCCCCGTGCCCGAGTCGCCGATCTGCGCGCCGGTCGCGAGCGGCGGGCCGTCCTCGAAGCCGGTGGTGGACATCGACCCGCCCATGGCCTGTGCCACGACCTCGTACGCCTTGAAGTTGGTGTACGGGCCCTCGCCGAAGCCCTTGATGGAGGCGTAGACGATCCGTGGGTTGATCTCCTGGATGCGTTCCCAGGTGAACCCCATGCGGTCCACCGCACCCGGTCCGAAGTTCTCCACCATGACGTCGCTGCGGCGGATCAGCTCGGTGAGGATCTCCTTGCCGCGTTCGCTCTTGGTGTTCAGGGTGATGCTCCGCTTGTTGCAGTTGAGCATCGTGAAGTAGAGGGAGTCGACGTCCGGCAGATCGCGCAACTGCTTGCGGGTGATGTCCCCGCTCGGCGCCTCCAGCTTGACGACGTCCGCACCGAGCCAGCCGAGCAGCTGGGTGGCGGAGGGACCGGACTGTACGTGTGTCATGTCGAGGACGCGTACGCCCTCAAGAGCTTTGGTCATGCCGACGGCTCCTCTACTTGTACATGGTCTGGTTCATCGTTCCGGGGGCGTACGCGTCCGGGTCGACCCAGACGTTGATCAGTGAGGGCAGCCCGGACTCACGGGCCCGCTGCAGCGCGGGGGCGATGTCCGCCGGGTCGCGCACCTCTTCGCCGTAACCGCCGAGCATCTGGGCGAACTTGTCGTAGTGGACGTCGCCCAGGGTGTTGCCGATCCGCTCGCGCTCGTCCCCGTACTTGGCCTTCTGGCCGTAACGGATCTGGTTCATCGAGGAGTTGTTGCCGACGATGCCGACGAAGGGGAGGTTGTAGCGGACCAGCGTCTCGAAGTCCCAGCCGGTCAGGGAGAACGCGCCGTCGCCGAAGAGGGCCACGACCTCCTTGTCCGGCCTGGCCTGCTTGGCGGCCAGTACGAACGGCACCCCGACGCCGAGCGTGCCGAGCGGCCCCGGGTCCATCCAGTGGCCGGGGGTACGGGGCTGGACGACCTGGCCGGAGAAGGTGACGATGTCGCCGCCGTCCCCGATGTAGATGGAGTCCTCGGTGAGGAAGTCGTTGATCTCGCTCACCAGCCGGTACGGGTGGATGGGGGAGGCGTCCGACTTCAGCTGCGGCAGACGCTTCTCGATCGCGGTCTGCTCGGCGGCCCGCAGCTCGTCCAGCCATGCCTTGCGCGAGGCCGCACCGCCGTTGATCCGGCCGCTGGCGGCCTCCGTCGCCGCCTTCAGCACGAGCGAGGCGTCGCCGACGATGCCGAGGTCGACGTCGCGGTTCTTGCCCACGGTGCGGTAGTCCAGGTCGATCTGGACGACGGTGGCGGACGGTGAGAGCCGCTTGCCGTAGCCCATCCGGAAGTCGAACGGTGTCCCCACGATGACGATGAGGTCGGCGTTGGAGAACGCGTAGCGCCGCGAGAGCTGGAAGTGGTGAGGGTCGCCCGGCGGCAGGGTGCCGCGGCCCGCGCCGTTCATGTACGCGGGGATGTTGAGAGTACGGACGAGTTCGGTGGCCGAGTCCGTCGCCCGTGTCGTCCAGACCTGGCTGCCGAGCAGGATCGCCGGCTTCTCGGCGTGGACGAGCAGATCGGCGAGCTTCTCGATGTCGGCCGGGTCACCCGCGGCCCGGGTGGACGCGCGGTAGCGGCCCTCCTCGGGTACGCGCGCCTTGCTCACCGGCACCTTCGCGTCGAGCACGTCGCGCGGGATCTCCAGGAACGATGGCCCCGGCGCGCCGTGGTAGCACTCCCGGAAGGCCATCGACACCATGTCCGCCGCTCGCGCGGTGTCCGGCACGGTGGCCGCGAACTTCGTGATGGGCGTCATCATGTCGACGTGCGGCAGATCCTGCAGCGAGCCCATCTTGTGCTGCGTGTGTGCGCCCTGACCACCGATCAGCAGCATCGGGGACTCGGCACGGTAGGCGTTGGCGACACCGGTGACGGCGTCGGTGGTTCCGGGGCCCGCGGTGACGACGGCACACCCCGGCTTGCCGGTGATGCGGGCGTATCCGTCGGCGGCGTGGGCGGCGACCTGCTCGTGGCGTACGTCGACAACCTCGATGCCCTCGTCGACACAGCCGTCGTAGATGTCGATGATGTGGCCGCCGCAGAGGGTGTAGATGCGTTCCACCCCCTCCGCCTTGAGTGCCTTGGCGACCAAGTGCCCACCGGAGATGAGGTTCTGGCTGTCCTGGCTGTCCTCGGGCATGGCGATGTCCTGTCCCTTCGTAGGGGATGGCGGAGCCGTTCCGCCGCTCTCGCGGTACATTGCATACAGTCGACGAATACTGTATGAAGATTGTTATCCCGCATCCGGTGGGTGGTGTCCAGGGGGCGTGCGGCACTTTCACAATCGGCACGATCGGGAGTGGCTATGGATCTGTACGAGCACCAGGCAAGGCAACTCTTCGCGGACCACGGCATCGCCGTGCCGGAGGCCGAGGTCGTGGACCAGGCGCGCGCGGCCCACGGCGCTGCCGAACGGCTCGGTGGCCGAGTCGTCGTCAAGGCGCAGGTGAAGACCGGCGGCCGGGGCAAGGCCGGCGGGGTGAAGATGGCGGCGGACCCGGGGGCCGCCGTCGTCACCGCCCGGCAGATACTCGGCATGGACATCAAAGGTCACCTCGTACGAGAGGTGATGCTCGCCCAGCCCGTGGACATCGAGGCGGAGTTCTACGTGAGCTTCGTGCTGGACCGGGCCGCCGGGACCTTCCTCGCCATCGCCTCCGCGGAGGGCGGCATGGACATCGAGGAGGTCGCCTCCACCCGCCCTGAGGCCGTGGCCCGGATCCAGGTCGACCCGGCGGAGGGCGTGACGGCGGCCAAGGCGGCACACATCGCCGAAGCGGCCTCACTGCCACCGGAGACCGGCCCCGTGATCCAGGCGCTGTGGCAGGTCCTCACCCAGGAGGACGCCCTGCTCGTCGAGGTCAACCCCCTTGTGCGGACGACGGACGGCCGGATACTCGCACTCGACGGCAAGGTCACCCTCGACGACAACGCGGCCTTCCGGCAGTCCCGTTGGGGCACCGACTCCGCGGACCCGCACGGTGACCCGCTGGAGGCGGCGGCTGCCGCCAAGGGGCTCAACTACGTCAAGCTCGACGGCGAGGTCGGCATCATCGGCAACGGCGCGGGGCTCGTCATGTCCACCCTCGACGTCGTCGCCGGCTGCGGTGCCCGCCCCGCCAACTTCCTCGACATCGGGGGAGGCGCCTCGGCCCGCGTCATGGCCGACGGGCTCACGGTCATCCTCTCCGACCCGTCCGTGAAGTCCGTCTTCGTCAACGTCTTCGGCGGCATCACCGCCTGTGACGCCGTCGCCGACGGCATCGTCCAGGCGCTGGACTCCGTCCACCTCACCAAACCCCTGGTGGTCCGGCTCGACGGCAACAGCGCGGCGCGGGGCCGCGCGATCCTGGACGAACGTGCGCACCCGATGGTCCAGCAGGTCACCACCATGGACGGCGCCGCGGACCGGGCGGCCCGACTGGCCCTGGGAGGGCACTGATCATGGCAATCTTCCTCAGCAAGGAGAGCAAGGTCCTCGTCCAGGGCATGACCGGTGCCGAGGGCATGAAGCACACGCGCAGGATGCTCGCCGCGGGCACCCAGATCGTCGGTGGCGTCAACCCGCGCAAGGCGGGCCGGACCGTTGACCTCGACGACCGTACCGTTGCGGTCTTCGGCTCCGTACGCGAGGGCATGGAGGCCACCGGCGCCGACGTCACGGTCGTCTTCGTCCCGCCGCCCTTCGCCAGGGCCGCCGTCGTCGAAGCGGCGGACGCCGGAATCGGCCTGGCCGTCGTCATCACCGAGGGCATCCCCGTCCACGACGCGGTGGCCTTCCACGCCTACGCGAAAGAGCGCGGCACCCGCATCCTCGGACCCAACTGTCCCGGGGTGATCAGCCCGGGACAGTCCAACGCGGGCATCATCCCGGCGGACATCGCGACGAAGCCCGGCCGTATCGGACTCGTCTCCAAGTCCGGCACGCTCACCTACCAGTTGATGCACGAACTCCGCGACACGGGGTTCTCCACGGCGGTGGGGATCGGCGGGGACCCCGTGATCGGCACGACGCACATCGACTGCCTGGCGGCGTTCGAACAGGACCCGGACACGGAACTGATCGTCCTCATCGGCGAGATCGGCGGCGACGCGGAGGAGCGGGCCGCGGCCTACATCGCCCAGCACGTCACCAAACCGGTGGTCGGCTACATCGCGGGCTTCACGGCCCCGGAAGGCAAGACGATGGGGCACGCGGGAGCGATCGTCTCGGGCTCGTCGGGCACGGCGGAGGCCAAGAAGAAGGCGCTTGAGGCCGCGGGGGTCGCGGTGGGATCCACCCCCACGGAAACAGCACGCCTGGCGGAGGACCGCCTCCGGGCCACGAACCGGCGGGGAGCCTGAGTACCGCGTCCGCGCGGGCGCCCGGCAGTACGGGCGCCCGCGCCGTCCGCCCCCGTCCCGTCGCCCGTCACCCGCACCTCAGAGCGGAGAGACCATGACACCCTCAGCGACCACCACCCTCACCCTCAAGCCGGGAACGGCCTGGCAGGACGCCTGGCGCCGCTGCCTGACCGCAGCCCCCGAAGCCTTCCAGCACGACCGCGTCAGCAACCTCTGGGGCGCTGCCTGGCACGCCGACGGGCGTACGCTGACCGCGACCAGCCCCGTCGACGGCACCCCGATCGCCGGGCCGCCCCGTCTCGACGCCCCGGCCGCACAGCGAGCGGTACGGGCGGCACTCGACGCCCACCGCGCCTGGCGCCACGTCCCGCTCGCCGAACGCCGCGCCCGCGTGGCGGCCACACTCGACGCCCTGACCGAGCACCGCGAGCTCCTCTCCCTGCTCCTGGTGTGGGAGATCGGCAAGCCGTGGCGACTGGCGCAGGCCGATGTGGACCGTGCCATCGACGGTGTCCGCTGGTACGTCGACCACAGTGACCGTCTCCTGGCCGGCCGGACGCCGCTCGCCGGTCCCGTATCGAACATCGCGAGCTGGAACTACCCGATGTCCGTGCTGGTCCACGCGATGCTCGTACAGGCCCTCGCCGGTAATGCGGTGATCGCCAAGACCCCCACGGACGGCGGGGTCGCCTGTCTGACCCTGGCCTGCGCGCTCGCCGCCCGCGAGGGCGTCCCGCTGACCCTGCTCAGCGGCAGCGGGAGCGAACTCTCCGAGCCCCTGGTCCGGTCGCCCGAGATCGGCTGCGTCTCGTTCGTCGGCGGCCGGGACACCGGTGCCCGCATCGCCACCGCCGTCACGGACCTCGGCAAGCGGCACATTCTCGAACAGGAGGGGCTCAACACCTGGGGGATCTGGAACTACAGCGACTGGGACGCCCTGACCGCGGTCATTCCGAAGCTCTTCGACTACGGTAAGCAACGCTGCACCGCCTACCCCCGGTTCGTCGTCCAGCGGACCCACTTCGCGGACTTCCTCGCCGCGTACCTCCCCGCCGTACGGTCCCTGCGCACAGGACATCCCCTGGCCGTGGAACACCCCTCCGACCCGCTCCCCACCCTGGACTTCGGCCCCCTGATCAACGCGACCAAGGCCAAGGAACTGCACGACCAGGTCACCGAGGCGATCGACCGCGGTGCGGTGCCCCTCCATCAGGGATCGGCCGCCGACGCCCTGTTCCTCCCGGGCCAGGACACCAGCGCCTACCTCCACCCGGTCACGCTGCTCAACCCTCCGCCCTCCTCCCCGCTCCACCACGCCGAGCCCTTCGGGCCCGTCGACACCATCGTCCTGGTCGACACCGAGGCAGAACTCCTCGCGGCCATGAACGCGTCGAACGGTGCACTGGTCGCCACGCTGTCCACCGACGACCCGGCGACGTACGAGCGGCTCGCCCCCCACATCCGGGCGTTCAAGACCGGTCACGGCACGCCCCGTTCGCGGGGTGACCGGGAGGAGCTCTTCGGGGGCTTCGGGGCTTCCTGGCGCGGCGCGTTCGTGGGCGGTGAGCTGCTCGTGCGTGCCGTGACCGACGGTCCGGGGGAGGAGAGGCCGCCGGGCAACTTCCCGGACTACCACCTCATGCCGTAGCCCGGGCGCTTCAGCGGATGCCCTGCCGGTCGGGGCGCAGCGCGAAAGCCCGGTCGGCGGCCTCCGGCACCGTGCGCTCCACGGCCTCCACCAGGAGCGCGCGGTGCCTGCGGAGTGCGGCCTTCCGCTCCTCCGGTGCGAGCAGCAGCAGATCGTCGAAGGCCGCCAGCAACCGCCGCGTGACCTGCGGGTACCCGGCCGCGCACCAGCGGATCTCCTCGAAGGCGAGATCCACGAGATCGGTCCACCCCGGCACGTCCTGGACGAGCCGCACCTCGCCCCGCCGGTCCAGGTGGAGCAGCGGGCCCAGTGGGAGGTCCACGGCCGCCGAGAGGAACTGCACGATCCGGTCCAGGCACTGGACGGCGGTCGTCGGATCGTTGACCGCCGACGACAGGGCGCGCAGCGCGATGTCCGACAACTGCCGGAGGCCGAAGGCCGGGTCCTGGTAAAGGGCCCGGTCGACACCGACGAACAGGGTGCGCCCCAGGGCCCGCGCGGGCGGCGCGGGCCCGCCGTGCACGGACAGGACCGGAGTGCCGGGCACCACGAAATCCCCGGTACGGGGCAGCACCCGCAGCACGGTCCCGTGCCGCTGCGCGGTCCGCACGAGCCGGGCGACCTGGACTTCGCGGAGTACGCCGGCCCGTCCCCGGTACACCACCTGTGCGCCGGCCGGCCCGATCGGCGGCTCTCCGACGGGCCCGCCGGAGTGTCTCGCCAGCGCGCGGAGCGACTCGCGGGCGATGTGGTCCAGGACCGGACCGACCTGCATCAGCCGCAGGGTCGCGGAGACGTAGGCCACGAACAGGATCAGGCTCAGACCCACCAGACCCAGGGTCAGCAGGCTCTGGAGGAGGGGCACCGACGTGACCCGCCGTGGGTCGGGGTCGGTCCCGCCCTCGTACGAGGTCAGGACGAGCAGCGAGAAGGCGAAGGTCGCCAGGAACACCGTCAGTGTGAGCTTGCTGATCCTGCTCCGCACGAAGATCCGCACCAGGCGAGGGGTCATCTGCCCGCTCGCCATCTGCACGGCCACCAGCGAGATGCTGAAGACGACGCCGATGAAGGTCATCATCGCCGCGCTGACGGTGGTCACGATGGTCCGCGCGTCCACGGCGAAGGAGAGCAGGTCCCCCAGCTCCTCGTACGCCCTCTCCTGCTTCAGATGCGCGACGATCGCGTTGTCCAGTTCGGCCAGACCCCACCACAGGCCGAACGCCGCGACCAGCCCCGCCGTCGGCGCGAACCAGAAGCTGTCCCGTAGCCGCTCGCGCAGGGAGGTCAGTGCACGCGGCGGCCGGTGGACGTGATCGCTCCTGCCGCTTCTGCTCTTGCCGTTCATGCTCGCGAAGGTAGCCCGCGGCGACGTTGTGCACACGACGCGCCACGGAGTGTGCGCACGGGTGGCGTCGCGCTCGTCCGGCCGCCCCTCACACCGCACTGACCACCTAAAACGCAGGTGAGAGGCGCCCCGAACCCCTGGTATTGTTTCCTTTGTCGCCACGGGGAACACCCCGTGAACGGCAGACACCTTGTCCGGGTGGCGGAATGGCAGACGCGCTAGCTTGAGGTGCTAGTGCCCTTTATCGGGCGTGGGGGTTCAAGTCCCCCCTCGGACACCAGTGAGGACCCCAGTTGATCTGGGGTCCTTTCGCGTTCCCGGGGGAGTGGGGGCCGGAGCGCGGTTCTCCCCGAATGTCGTTTGGGTCACATCTGAGCTTCAGGTACTTGTTTTCGGTCATGTAATCGATTCCAATCAACTTTGTAATCGATTCCACGGCTTGGTTCCGTTGGTCTCGAGGCTCACGGAAACCACAAGGAGGTGGTCCGGAAATGGCGAGCATCAAGGATGTCGCGGCGCAGGCGGGAGTGTCTGTCGCCACGGTCTCCCGCGTCCTCAACAGCCATCCCTCCGTCAGCCCGGACGCCCGCAGACGCGTCCTCGCAGCCGTCGACGCGCTCGGCTACCGGCCCAATGCCGTGGCCCGCTCGCTGCGGACCGATCAGACACGCACGCTCGGCCTCGTCATCAGTGACGTACTCAACCCGTACTTCACCGCCCTGGCCCGCTCCGTGGAGGAGGAGGCCCGCGCGCTCGGGTACAGCGTGATCATCGGCAACGCCGACGAGCGGCCCGCACAGCAGGACCACCACGTCCGCACGCTCCTGGACCGCAGGATCGACGGACTCCTGGTCTCGCCGGCGGACGGTGAGTCCCCGCTGCTGCTGGACGTCGCGCGCACCGGTACCCCGATGGTCTTCGTGGACCGCTGGATGCCGGGGGTGGAGGTTCCGGTCGTCCGTGCGGACGGTCACCTCGCCATCCAGGACCTGGTGGCCCATCTCCACGCGCTCGGCCACCGCAGGCTCGCCATCATCGCGGGTCCCGCGGCCACGACCACGGGCAACGAACGTGTCGAGGCGTTCCGGGAGGCCATGCGCGCCCACGGACTCGCTCTGCCCGACGCCTACATCGGACAGGGCGACTTCCAGGCCGACAGCGGCCGGCGCGCCACCGAGCAGTTCCTGTCGCTGCCCGAACCGCCCGAGATCGTCTTCGCCGCCGACAACCTCATGGCGCTCGGCGCCCTGGATGCCATCCGCGCCCGCGGTCTGCGCGTCCCGGAGGACATCGGGATCGCGGCCTTCGACGACATCCCGTGGTTCGTCCACACCGGTCCGCCGATCACCGCGATCGCCCAGCCGACGGGCGACCTCGGCCGCGCCGCCGTCCGCGCGCTCGTCGACATCGTCGAGGGCCGCCCCCCGCAGTCCGTCACCCTGCCCGCCCGCCTCGTCGTACGCAGCTCCTGCGGCGAGCGCACCCCGAGTCCCGGGAGCAACGAGTGAGTGAATCGGTCGAGTTGCTGCGCATCGAAGGCGTACGCAAGACCTTCCCCGGTGTAGTCGCCCTGGACCGTGTCGATTTCGACCTCCGGAGCGGCGAAGTACACGTCCTGCTCGGTGAGAACGGCGCCGGCAAGAGCACCCTCATCAAGATGCTCTCCGGCGCCTACCGCCCGGACAGCGGCCGGATCTTCGCCGGCGGTAAAGAGGTGCGCATCCACGGCGCCCAGGACGCCGAGAAGCTCGGAATCGCCACGATCTACCAGGAGTTCAACCTGGTTCCCGATCTCACGGTCGCCGAGAACATCTTCCTGGGCCGCCAGCCGCGCCGCCTCGGCATGATCGACCGCGCGCGTATGGAGGCCGACGCCGAGGTGCTCCTGCGCCGCGTGGGCCTGCACGTGTCCCCTCGGGTCAAGGTCCGTGAACTGGGCATCGCCCGGCTCCAGATGGTCGAGATCGCCAAGGCGCTCAGCCTGGACGCGCGCGTCCTGATCATGGACGAGCCGACCGCCGTGCTGACCTCCGAGGAGGTCGACAAGCTCTTCAAGATCGTGCGGCAGCTGCGGGCGGACGGCGTCGGCGTCGTCTTCATCACCCACCACCTGGACGAGATCGCCGCCCTCGGTGACCGTGTCACCGTCCTGCGCGACGGCCGCAGCATCGACCAGGTGCCCGCATCCACACCCGAGGCGGAACTCGTCCAGCTGATGGTCGGCCGCAGCATCGACCAGCAGTACCCGCGCGAACGGCCCGAAACGGGCGAGGCCCTGCTCTCCGTCCGGGGGCTCACCCGCAACGGCGTGTTCCACGACATCACCTTCGACGTCCGGGCCGGTGAGGTCGTCGGCCTCGCCGGACTGGTCGGAGCAGGCCGCACCGAGGTCGCGCGCGCCGTGTTCGGCGCCGACACCTACGACTCCGGCACGGTCGACGTTGCCGGAGAGCGGCTCGGCAAGCACGACGTGACCGCGGCCATGGGAGCCGGTATCGGGCTCGTCCCCGAGGACCGCAAGGGCCAGGGACTCGTGCTCGACGCCTCGGTGCAGGAGAACCTCGGTCTGGTCACCCTGCGCTCGGCGACCCGTTCCGGACTCGTCGACATCAAGGGACAGCGTGCCGCCGCCGCCCGGATCGCCGAACAGCTCGGTGTACGGATGGCCGGTCTCGGCCAGCACGTCCGCACCCTGTCCGGCGGCAACCAGCAGAAGGTCGTCATCGGGAAATGGCTCCTGGCCGACACCCGGGTCCTGATCCTCGACGAGCCCACCCGGGGCATCGACGTCGGGGCCAAGGTCGAGATCTACCAGCTCGTCAACGAGCTCACGGCCTCCGGACACGCCGTCCTGATGATCTCCAGCGACCTCCCCGAGGTCCTCGGAATGAGCGACCGGGTCATCGTCATGGCCCAGGGACGCATCGCAGGTGAACTCCCTGCCCAAGAAGCCACCCAGGACGCTGTGATGGCACTCGCCGTCAGCGCCGCCCCCACAACCGCACCCACCGAGAAGGCAGAGGAGAGCCCCCGTGGCCACTGACACGCATCCGAGCACCAAGGGCGCCGGCGGCGCCGGGAGCACCCTCCGCCGCCTCCTGCTCGAGAACGGCGCCCTCAGCGCCCTGATCGTCCTCGTGGTGGCGCTGTCGCTGCTGTCCGGCGACTTCCTCACCACCCAGAACCTGCTGAACGTCGGTGTGCAGGCCGCCGTGACCGCGATCCTCGCGTTCGGCGTCACCTTCGTCATCGTCTCCGCCGGCATCGACCTCTCCGTCGGATCGGTCGCCGCACTGTCCGCGACCGTGCTCGCCTGGTCGGCCACATCGGCAGGCGTTCCCGTCTGGCTCGCGGTCATATTCGCCATCGCCACCGGTCTGGTCTGCGGGCTCATCAGCGGCGCCCTCGTCGCGTACGGCAAACTGCCCTCGTTCATCGCGACGCTGGCCATGCTCTCGGTCGCCCGCGGTCTCTCCCTGGTCATCTCCCAGGGCAGCCCCATCGCCTTCCCCAGCTCCATCTCACACCTGGGCGACACCCTCGGCGGGTGGCTGCCCGTCCCGGTCCTCGTGATGATCGCGGCAGGCCTGATCACCGCACTCATCCTGGGCCGCACCTACATCGGCCGCTCCATGTACGCGATCGGCGGCAACGAGGAGGCGGCACGCCTCTCCGGACTGCGGGTCAAGAAGCAGAAGCTGGCGATCTACGCCCTGGCCGGCCTCTTCGCCGCCGTCGCGGGTATCGTCCTCGCCTCCCGTCTGACCTCCGCGCAGCCCCAGGCGGCGCAGGGTTACGAACTCGACGCGATCGCGGCGGTCGTCATCGGCGGCGCCAGCCTCGCCGGCGGCGTCGGCAAGGCGTCCGGCACCCTCATCGGTGCGCTGATCCTCGCCGTCCTGCGCAACGGCCTCAACCTCCTCTCGGTGTCCGCCTTCTGGCAGCAGGTCGTCATCGGTGTCGTCATCGCCCTCGCGGTGCTGCTGGACACCCTGCGCCGCAAGGCCGGCTCAGGTGCCCCGTCCGCCGCCGGTTCGTCCGCCGCGGCCGGGTCGCCGGGGTCGAAACGCAAGAAGTCGATGGAGCTGGGCATCGCGGTGGTCGTCGTGGCCGTCGTCGTCGCGGGGGTGTCGTTCTTCCACTCCGGTTCCTCCGGAGACACCAAGAAGATCGGCGTCTCGCTCTCCACCCTGAACAACCCCTTCTTCGTCCAGATGAAGCAGGGCGCGCAGCAGGAGGCCAAGAAGGTCGGCGTCGACCTGACCGTCACCGACGCCCAGAACGACGCCTCGCAGCAGGCCAACCAGCTGGAGAACTTCACCAGCTCCGGCCTGGACTCCATCATCGTCAACCCGGTGGACTCCGACGCGGTGGGTCCCAGCGTCCGCACCGCCAACAAGGACGGCATCCCGGTGGTCGCCGCCGACCGCGGTGTCAACAATGCCAAGACCGCGGCGCTCGTCGCCTCCGACAACGTGGCGGGCGGCAAGCTCGCGGCGAAGACGCTCGCCGAGCGGCTCGGCGGCAAGGGCAGCATCGTCGTCCTGCAGGGCACGGCCGGCACCTCCGCCAGCCGTGAGCGCGGCGCCGGCTTCGCCGCGGGCATCAAGGCCTACCCGGGCATCAAGATCGTGGCCAAGCAGCCCGCGGACTTCGACCGCACCAAGGGGCTGGACGTCATGACCAACGTGCTCCAGGCCCACCCCGGGATCAAGGGAGTCTTCGCCGAGAACGACGAGATGGCACTCGGTGCGGCCAAGGCGCTCGGCAGCAAGGCCGGGAAGTCCGTCTCGGTCGTCGGCTTCGACGGGACCCCGGACGGCCTCAAGGCGGTCAACACGGGCACCCTGTACGCCTCCGTGGCCCAGCAGCCCAAGGAACTCGGGAAGATCGCCGTGCAGAACGCGGTCCGCGCGGCCGACGGCAAGAAGCTCGACAGCACGGTGATGGTGCCGGTCAAGGTCGTCACCCGGCAGAACGTCGCCGACTTCTCCTGATCAAGGAAGGCACGATCCAGATGTACGTCAACGAGGACCCCGCACCCTCCCGGTACGACCTCCTGGTCGTCGGCTCGGCCAACGCCGACCTGGTCGTCGGCGTCGACCGCCGGCCAGGCCCGGGGGAGACGGTGCTCGGCTCCGACCTCGTCGTCCACCCCGGCGGCAAGGGCGCCAACCAGGCGGTGGCCGCCGCCCGCCTCGGGGCCGGTACGGCTCTGCTGGCCCGGGTGGGCGATGACGCCCACGGGCGGCTGCTGCTCGCTTCGCAGCAGGAGGCGGGCGTCGACACCGGCGGGGTCTTCGTCGGCGGCGCGCCCACCGGGGTCGCCCTCATCACCGTCGACCCCTCGGGCGACAACAGCATCGTCGTCTCGCCAGGGGCCAACGCCCGGCTGACACCCGAGGACATCAGGGCGTCGGGCGCCCTGTTCGCGGCGGCCCGTGTCGTCTCCGTACAGCTGGAGATCCCGCTGGACACGGTCGCCGAGACGGCCCGCGCCCTGGGGCCGGACACGCGCCTGGTGCTCAACCCGTCCCCGCCCGCGCCCCTGCCCGACGAGGTGCTCGCCGCCTGCGATCCGCTGGTGGTCAACGAGCACGAGGCGCGGTTCATCCTCGGGGAGGGCGCCGGCGACAGCCCGGAGTCCTGGGCACGAGGTCTCACCGCACTCGGCCCGCGCTCCGTCGTCATCACGCTGGGCGCGGGGGGCGCGCTGGTCTCCGACACCCGCACCGGTGACGCCGTACGCGTACCGAGTCCGAAGGTCGCAGCGGTGGACACCACCGGTGCGGGCGACGCCTTCACGGCGGCCCTGGCCTGGCGCCTGGGGCTGGGCGAGGAACTCACCCGGGCCGCCGCCTTCGCCGTGCGGGTCGGCGCGGCGGCCGTCACCAAGGAGGGCGCACAGGCGTCCTTCCCCACCTCGGAAGAAGTATCGGCACTGTGAAGAAGACAGGCATCCTCAACCGCCATCTCGCGGGAGCCGTGGCCGAACTCGGCCACGGCGACAGCGTCCTGATCTGCGACGTGGGCATGCCCATCCCGGCCGGTCCCCGCGTCGTCGACCTGGCTTTCATAGCGGGCGTCCCGACGTTCGCCGAGGTCCTGGACGGACTGCTGGCGGAACTGGTCGTGGACAGCGCGACCGCGGCCCAGGAGACGGCCGAGGCCAATCCGGAGGCGGCCGGCCTCCTGGCCGCCCGGCTCCCCAGAGTCACCCACGTCTCGCACGAGCGGCTGAAGGAACTCACCCGATCCGCCCGGCTGGTGGTACGGACGGGGGAGGCGAGCCCCTACGCCAACGTGCTGCTGAAGTGCGGCGTCTTCTTCTGACCGCCTGACCGCCTGACCGCCTGACCGCCTGACCGCACGCCCGCCGCGGGGCGCATCCGCTCATCCGCGGCGGACGGGCGCGGGCTCGCGCGCGTCGTGGCCCGTCCTCGGCAGGCCGGCTCCGGACCGGACTGCACCGCCTGCCGTGTGGTGCGCATCGCCCTACGGCTTCAGCACCTCCCGGAAGGTGTACACACCCGACGGCTCCATCTGTACCAATGCCATCGGTTTGCGGTGGGGATTGCCGACCGGGCGAAGGAGATGGGACCGCTCAGTCCCGACACCGAGGCGTGTCCACTGAGCTGGAGCAGCATCTGCAGCGTGGCGCCCGTGTTGACCTGGCCCTTGCCGTCCGGGCCCGCCGCGTTCCGTATCGCGATGCCCAGGGTCCAGACCGCGTCGCGCCCCATGATCACCTGCCCGTCCTGGAGCACCTGCATACCATCTCCGGCCGCGGCCCCCGCTAGGATCGGGGCCGTGACTGCCGGGTCGGCCATGGGCCACGTACGAGTGAAGCGCCCGGCCCCTGCGTGAGCGCGTGGCGGGCCCGCGCCCCGCCGTCCCGCCGTGCATTCCAGGCGCCGTCCACGGCGCCCCTGTCCCAGTGGAATCCATGACACGGAGACGTATCCGACATGACCCCCGCACCGCACCAACACGCGCCCGATCAGGGCGCCACCGTCGTCCAGCTGAACCACACGGCCGTGTACGCCACGGACCGCAGCCTGTCGGCCGAGTTCATCGCCGCCGTGCTGGGCCTTGAGGTCGGCGCGCCGATCGGCCCCTTCCTGCCGGTCGACCTCGGGAACGGCGTGACCCTCGACTACTACGAACTGAAGGACGCTCCGGTGCAGTCGCAGCACTACGCGTTCCTCGTGCCCGACGCACAGTTCGACGGCATGATCACGCGACTGGAAGTACTCGGAGTCACCCATTACGCCGATCCCGGGCACACCGAACCCGGGCGGATAAACCGCCTCTTCGGCGGGCGCGGGGCATACTTCGAGGACCCGGACGGGCACAACATGGAGATCATGACCAGGCCTTACGCCCGGCCCCGCTGACCCCTCCCCGGGACATCCAGCGCGTCCACCAGTTCCGTCAGAGACGTGGCCAGTGCCGCGAGCCCGGGTCCCGCGGGGCCGCCGGGCTCGGACATGTACAGGTCGCGGCGGATCTCGATCATCAGTGCGTCGACCCGGCGGTCCGTCCCGTAGTGCCTCAGGGGCACGTACGTACCGGGGAACGGACTGTTGAGCCCCGTACCGCCGAATCCCGCGAACGCCGCCTCCGCCCGGGCCAGGAGCTCGGGCGGAGTGTGGAAGCGGTCGGTGCCCAGACAGACGGGTGGGCGAGGCCCGGTGCCGTGCAGTTCGTAGGGGAGCGGGGTCGTCGGGTACGAGTGGACGTCGATGACGACCGCGCGTCCCGTGGCGGCGAGACGTCCGTCCACGGCGGCCGTCATGGCCTGCGCGTACGGGTGGAAGAAGCGGTCGAGCAGCGGTTGCGTGCTCGTGCCCGGAGGGCGCAGGCGCTCGCGGTGGCTGGTGTGCGTGTACACCGCGCCCATGCCGACGGCCAGCATCTCCTCCCGTTCGTCCGGGAAGCGCTCGGGGTCGACGACCAGTCGCGAGAGATCGTTGACGAAGCGCCACGGGGGCACCGCGCAGGACGCGACCGCCAGGGCGGCCAGCTCGGCGGTGTGGGAGTCGGTGATGTGGTCCAGCTCCGCCTCCAGCGCCTCGTCGTCCAGCGAGATGCCCTCGCGTACGTCCGCAGGGACGGCCCGGGAGGAGTGCGGGACGTGCAGGAGCACCGGCGAGTCGGGTGCACCCGCCATCAGCTGGAACGACTGGGGCTCCGAGTTCAAGGAGCGGCCCTTCGGCAGGGGATGGGTGGGGAATTCGGCTCACTCCCCAGTGTGCCTTCGAGAGCGACCACGAAACACAGTGAGGGCGCGCTCAGCTCCTGACGGGCCCCCGGTCAGGAGGAGTGGCGCGCCGTCGCACTTCCGCCGACGGTGACCCCGATCGACCGCTCACCCGTCGGCGAATCACATAGCCAGCGCCAGTGTCACGGCGGTGGCCACCGAGGCCGGTGCGAGGACAACGGCCGCCATGGCGTTTCCACGGGTCTCACGGTTCCCGTAGTCGCCCACCTGAATGTGGTAGCCGATGGCGCCGAGCATGATGAGGGCGAAGCCGATGGCGGCAGCGATGCCCAGGGGCTGCCAGAAGAGTCCGATGATCAGACCCACCGTGGCCGCGACCTCGGCCAGCCCGATGAAGCGGACCAGCCCTGCGCTCAGGCCCATGTGTGACTGCAGGCCGGCGGAAACCTCGCCCTTGAGTACGCACTTGGGTGCTCCCGCGGCCAAGGCTATGACTGCGAGGAGCGAGCTGAGAACGGCGGCGGTGATGTACATGGGTGTCCCTGAATGAGTCGGTCCGGGCGGACCGGGTGTGGTTGATGGGGGTGTTGCGCCTGTCTGACGGGCAGGAACGTCGGCCGGGTCCCCGGGCACGCTCCGGACACCGGTCGGGACTGCCGGCCTCGCCGGTCGAGCTGCCGTCGGAGAATCCCGCGGGGCGGGAAACGAGGCCAGGCTTTTTCGCGGAGAAACGGTGGAATTAACATGCGAATCTATTGCGCTGCTACCGGGGTGCGCGGATCGAATTCTCGGTACACCGAAAGGCAGTGCATGGTAGGTGCATGAAACATCTCCAATAATCGAGCTTCTTGCGTGCGCGGCCGTCGAGTTCCTCGATTCCCTGAAGCTGCCCGTGCGACCCTCGAGAATTTGCTTGCGGTAGCAAGTAAATCCTCTCGTGGGTCCCCTGTCAAGATCGCACGAGGGATGGATGCTGTATATGCAGGTCAGTGGGGTTGCGTGGCCTCGGAGGCTGGGTGTGCGTCCCTGGGATCGCGCGTCCGCCCTGCGTCCGAGGGTCGTCGGCGACAGTGTGGCGTAGTGGCGGAAGCGTGCTTACATTTACGACGCCGATTTGGTCGAGGCGGTAACTCTGTGATCTGCGTCATCGCCATTCCGGGGAATATCAGGAACCGATGACGCGGTTTCTGAGATTCGTTCGACTTCAACTCGTACGGAGGTAGGAATGAATCAGCATCGCCCGTCGGGAGACGGGGAAACGTATCGCATTCCGGCATTGCGGACTCTGTCGTGGACCGTGCCGGCCGGGCGCGGTGTTCTCGTCGCATCGGGCCCGGTCTCCGAGCAGGATCATCGCCACGTCGCCGGTCAGGAGTCGCAGTGAGCACGGTAGTCACATGGTCGCACCGGGCCCGGCACACAGCTCACGACGTGGTGACGTGCGGGTCATCTCCAGCCGTGCGGGGCACCGGATCCGCGGCGCGGGTGTCGCGGCGCGGGCTTGTCGTCGTGACGGCGGTCATCGCCTACTTCGGAGTCCGTGGACTGACCGACAGTTCCCGCACCAGGGCCCTGCACGATGCCGGCTCGATACAGTCCGCGGAGCGGCACCTTCATCTGGACTGGGAGTCGTCGCTGCAGAGCCTCGTCGTCGACCACCATGCCGTCACGCGGGTGCTCAACTGGATATACATCTTCGGCCACTGGCCGGTCATCACCGTGACCCTGCTGTGGCTGCTGTACCGGAGCCCCGGCCTCTACGCTCGCGTGGCCGGAGCCATGCTGCTGTCCGGAGCGGTCGGACTCGTCACCTTCGCCGCGTTCCCCGTCGCCCCGCCACGGCTTGCGGGGCTGGGCCTGACCGATACCGTCACCCAGCAGTCCCACGCCTACCGATTGCTCCAGCCCCCGGCCTTCACCGACCAGTACGCCGCCATGCCGAGCCTGCACGTCGGCTGGAACCTGCTCATGACGCTGGCTGTTCTGGCCGCCACGCGGAAGGTCTGGCTTCGCGTCCTGGCCGTCGCCCTCACCGTGGCCATGGACGCCACGGTCGTCCTGACGGCCAATCACTACGTCGTGGACGCAGTGGCCGGTGCGGCGCTGGCGCACCTGAGCTGGTACGCGGCGGGACGTCTGCAGGAGCGCCGTCGAAGCCGGCTGGAGCCTTCCCGGCTGCGCGCCGAGGCCGGGTACGCATCGAAGCGGGGCGGGGGCGGCGCGCCCGTAGCTGCTGGTCGGCCGTAGCGGGACTCGGCGACGGATCGCTTCGAGGACGACAGGTGCCTGACCGCTCCGGGACCGGAAGGCGTGGCGCACGGTGAAGGCCCTGGACAACGCCCGGCACGCGGGGGCGTGAGTGGCCGGGCTGCACGGTCCACCGCGCCGCGGTCCGCGAACGTCAGCCGGACCAGACCTCCGCGTCATCGGCCGGCACCGTGGTGGCGAGCTTGAGTTCCTTGCGGGCGGCGATCGACTTGCTCGGGTCGATGCCGGTGAAGGCCAGGTCGTATGCGACGTAGAAGGCGTCGGTATCGGCGGCGGTGGCAGCGTCGTGCCAGGCTTCGGCCGCATCCTCCAACTGCGAGCGGAGCTTGACGGTCTTGGGCTGCTGGATGGCCTTCAGGGTCTTGAGGTGGCTGTCCAGCGCGGTGGCGACGGCTTTCGCCTGCTTCTTGTAGCCGGCCAGGTCGTCCTCGATCTGCTCGGCCTCGGGCTGGTTCGCCCACAGTGCCGCGTAGACGCCGTTCGCGCCCTTCAGGTACGAGAGCTGCTCGGTGGTCAGGGACTTGTCGTTGAGCGAGCCGGTGAAGTTGCCCGTGTCCTTGGCGTAGGTACAGCTCACGGCCCGGTCGCCGGTAGCCCAGCTCTGCTTCGTCGGGTAGTAGTAGAAGAGGTCGACCCCCGCGGGCACCGCCCAGGTGTCGGAGATGAACTCCTGGGACTCCACCGGGCATCGCTCGTCGGCGATCTTCGACGCGCCGTCGTCACCCGGGTACTCCGGCTTGTCGGCCATCGCGAACTCCCCGACCACCTGGCCCTTGTGCGGTTCCTCGCACGGGACGATCTCGACGCTGAACTCCTTGCTCGCGGTCGCCTCGCTGTTCGGGTTGTAGCAGTCACCCGTGTCGAGGGAGAAGACGGACCGCTGGCGCAGCGCGGTCTTGGCACCGGCCTTAGCGTTGTCGATGGCGCCGGAGCAGCCCACGGCCCCGATCGCGAGTAGTGCGACAGCAGTGGATATACCGCGTACGGACCGGGACGTGACACCGAGAAACATGACGTGAGCATCCTCAGACGAAAGGGATGTGAACAGGTGTGCGCATCGTATGGCATAAGTGTGACGGCTCTGTCCGCGGACGATTCACGTGCCGATGGCTCCGCATCGAGTCACCCTGTGGAAGGGGGCCGGACAGGAACCCACGCGCAGAGGGCTCCCTCCCCGGCCTCGGCACCGCACCTCGCCACGAACTGACGAGAAGTGGCAGCGTGCGGAGACCTCCGAGATTACGATGCGCTGCGCCAAGGCCCCTGATTCGAGAACCTGTTCCGGCTCACCGGACACTATGGGGCCGCCATCGTTCGCCCAGCGGGCGGCCGCCCCGGAACCGGAGCAACTGTGAGAGCACTGCAGACCGCGACACTCCTGGCGTCGACCGTCGGGGCCGCGCTCATGGCGGGCCTGTTCTGCGCCTTCGCGTACGCCGTCATGCCCGGCCTGTCCCGTACGGATGACCGTGCCTTCGTCCGGACCATGCAGCAGATCAACCGCGCCATCATCAACGGGTGGTTCCTGCTGCCCTTCCTGCTGCCCCTGCCCCTGCTCGTGCTGGCGACGGTTCTCGCGGCGAAGGGGCACAGCCCGGGCACCCTGCCCTGGATCACCGCCGCGCTCGCGCTGTATCTGGCCGCCTTCGTGGTCACCGGCACGCAGAACGTGCCGCTCAACGACGCGCTCGACAAGATCCCCGCGGATACCGGGCCCGACGGCCTCCGGGCCGCCCGGGCGGCGTTCGAGGCCGGCTGGGTCAGGTGGAACACGGTGCGCGCCGTTCTGCACACCGCCTCCCTCGGTGCCCTGCTCTGGGCGGTCCACCTCCACGGCGCCGCCGCACGGGAGTTGGGTGCCTAGGGGCGCGGCCCGCGCCCTGGCAGGTCCCCGCCGGTCCGGTCGACGATCAAGCGGCCATGACCAGGGCCGACTTGGCGGGGGCCGTATCCATCGTGGTGCCCGGGCGGGCGAAGACCACCACCCGCAGAAGTGCGAACCGCCCCACCCCGGCCACCGCGGAGGCCGAGAGATACACGGTCTGCTCAGCCAGTGCCGACGGGTCCGACCGTCCGGAGTGCAGTACGAGCAGCGCCGCGGTGGTGAAGGCGTAGCTCACGGCCACCGTGAGCCCCGACTGCAGGTGGATCCGCCATCCCCTCCGCTCGCTCCGGAAAGAGATCCGGCTGTGGAGTTCCGTCGCCAGCACCGTGGACACGACGGTGATCACGGCATTCGCGAGGAGCAGGGGCGCCCGGTCGCCGACCAGCACCAACGCACCGCTCGACGCCAGGCCGACCCCACCCCCGCAGACGACGAAGCGGACGAAGGCCATGACGAGCGGCCAGGTGGTGCGCTGATTCGGCCGGTGCGCTGGGGCGGTCACGGGTGAGCCTCCGGAAGGGGTGCTGGACGGTGATCTGATTCCACCCCACAAGCTAGGGACGGCGCGTCACCCGAGCGATGCGGTCAGGCCCCTACTTCCTCTGGGGGTATCCCCCAACCGGGACTGGGGGATACCCCTGCCCCGGCGGTGTGCGGGACCCGGGGCGCGGGGGCGCCGAGTCCGGTACATGGCAGCGGAGTTCGTGTTCTGCGCGCCCGAGGCGTTCCGCCGTCCGTGTCCCGGCGCGATCCTCCTCGTTGACCAGTGACGGGCGGTGCCGGGACAGGACGGTGCGGATGAGGGCCGGCCCCGCGCGCGGGCGGACGGGCGGGTGAATCGGCCGTCACCTACTCAGTTCTTCGGCCCGGCGAGGAGAGCCATGCATGAGACCCGGGTGCGGACAACGGCACCGGAGCCGTTCGTCACCGCGCCGCCAGGCCGGCCCGGCGGCCCGCTTCCGTGGCTCACGGCCCTGGGCCTGGCCTTCCTCATCCTCCAACTGGTCCTCGTCGTACCGGGTTCGGGCCTGGGCTGGGACGAGACCGTCTATGTGAGCCAGGCCGGGGGCAACGCCCCACCCGCGTACTTCAGTGCGCCGCGCGCCCGGGGGATCTCCTACCTCGTCGCTCCGGTCGCAGCCCTGACCGCGTCCACCGCCGTACTGCGGATCTATCTCGCGCTGCTGTCCGCAGGTGTGCTGGTCGGCGCCCTTTACGTATGGCGCAAGGTACTGCCCACGCCGGTCCTCGTCTGCGCGGGGGCGTTCTTCGCCGGGCTGTGGCCGACCCTGTTCTACGGCTCGGCCGCCATGCCCAACCCCTGGTGCGCGCTCGGAGCCCTCGCCGCAGCGGGGTGGGCCGCCAGAGCGGTACGCGACGGCACCGGCCGCTGGCAGGCGTCCGGCGCTGGGGCCGCGGTGGCCCTCGTCGCCCTGATGCGGCCCGCCGACGGCTTCTGGCTGGCCCTGCCGCTGGCTCTCGCCGTCGTCGTGGTTCCCGGCAGGCGTCGCCCCGGTGCGTGCGCCGCGCTCGTGGCCGGGCTGATCGCAGGCTGCGCCCCGTGGACCGCTGAGGCGTACTCCCGTTACGGCGGTCTCGGTGCGCGGCTCCACCGGGCCGGTGAGATCCAGGGTGGTCTCGGCTGGAACATGGCCGTGGACGACCACCTGAAGGCGCTGGCCGGACGGACCCTGTGCCGCCCGTGCGACATCGGATGGGAGAGCCCGGGCACCGCGCTCTGGCTGACGGTACTGCCCGCACTCGTCGTCGGTGGAGTCGTGGTGGCCCGACGGGCCGGTCGCGGCACCGTGGCACTGCTCGCCGCGGTGACGGGGCTGTCCATGGCTGTGCCGTACCTCTTCCTCGTCGGATACGCCGCTCCCCGCTTCCTGCTCCCCGCGTACGCCTTGCTGTCCGTGCCGGTGGCCGAGTGTCTGGTTCATCTCTTCACGCGCGCGTGGCAGGCCCGTCGGCCGGGCGGGGGCGCCCTGCTCGCGCTGGTCCTGGCGGCCCACCTCACCGCGCAGCTCCTCGTCGTGAGCCACGTGGTCCGCGTCAGTCATGCCACGACCGCGCGGTTCACCGCCATCGCCGGGGCGCTGAACCGCGCGGGGGTGAGACCGCCGTGCGTGGTCAGCGGGGACGACGCAGTGCCGATCGCCTACTACGCGGGCTGCGCGTCGCGGCAGACCGCGGGTCATGACGCGAGCACCACCCCGGCCGCTCTCCGGATCGCCGCGCGCCGCGTACCGACGGCGGTGCTGGTGGCCCCCGGCGAGGCGCCCCCGCCGTGGGCCGGCGACCGGCGGACCGTTCCCCTGCCCCCGGGCAGCAGCGGAGCCGGCTACCAGGGGTACCTGCTGCCGGTGCTCGCGACGGACGCGGCGGACCGGGCCCGGCGATCACGCTGACCGGCCGGACCGGCCTGCCGGATCCGTCGTCAGAGCGGTGCAACGAGGAGGTTCTCCCCGTACGTGCGGTGGAGCCGGATACGTACGGGAGAGCACATTCGGCCCGCTTTCCGGGGTCGTGGGCGGGGCAGCGCGGTGCCACGCCCGGGCAAGGGGGAGAGTGCTGGACGAAACCACGGCGGACAAAGGGAAGTTGCACGTGGCGGGTGTGTTGCGGGCGTTCATAGGGCGCGTCGGCACCGGTGACTCCTACGCGCGTGTTACGAATGCCGGGACGGTGGATGGCCGCCCGGAGTCCCGGCTGGGTGCCGCCTGAAACGTCCCGGTAATCCGCTCGGCGCGGGAGCTTCCTACTCTCGCTCGGGAATCGTCGCAACAGCGGACGGAGGCGGTGCCGTGGCCGGCGCACCAGAGCGCGGACGACAGGCCGACCACAGCGTGGGGCTGTCCCACCGCGTCATCCACGGCTACCGCCGTGCGTACCGGATCGCGGGGGAGGGCCCCGTCATCCTGCTCATCCACGGTATCGGTGACTCCTCCGCGACGTGGGCCGACGTGATCCCCGAACTGGCCCGTCGGCACACCGTGATCGCCCCGGACCTCCTCGGGCACGGGGCCTCCGACAAACCGCGCGCGGACTACTCGGTGGCCGCCTACGCCAACGGCATCAGGGACCTGCTGGGCGTCCTCGGCGTCGAACGGGCGACCCTCGTCGGCCACTCCCTCGGCGGTGGTGTGGCGATGCAGTTCGCCTACCAGTACCCCGAGCGGACCGACCGCCTGATCCTGGTGAGCGCGGGCGGCGTGGGACGCGAGGTGAACCCAGCCCTGCGGGCCGTGTCGCTCCCCGGGGCGGATCTGCTGCTGTCCGCACTGCGCCTGCCCGGCATGCGATGCCAGGTCAGGCTCTTCACCCGGTTCATCAAGCTCCTCGACACCGACCTCGGCCAGGACGCCGGCGAACTGATCGATCTTGTCGACGCCCTCCCTGACGGGACCGCGCGCAGCGCGTTCATCAGCACCCTGCGCGCGGTGGTCGACTGGCGGGGGCAGGCGGTCACGATGCTGGACCGCTGCTACCTCACCCAGGGCATGCCCACACTGCTCCTGTGGGGCTCCCGCGACAGCGTCGTACCCGTGCACCATGCCCGTGGTGCCCACGCGGCGATGCCCGGAAGCCGCCTCGAGATCTTCGAGGGCGCGGGCCACTTCCCCTTCCACAGCGACCCCGTCCGCTTCCGCACCGTGGTCGAGGACTTCATGATGACCACCGCACCGGCCGACTGGAGTCCGGAGCGCTGGCGCGAACTCCTCCGCGCCGGCCGCCCCGGGACGGAGGTCGGCGCACCGGATCCCGCCTTCGAGCGCGCGGTGGACCAGAACCTCAAGGAAGCGAGCGAGCGGAGCGCCACCTGATGCGGCCGGCCGGTGCCCCCGCCGCCCGCCGCGCACGAGGGTGGGGCCGGGAGGCGGGCCTGACCTGGTCCGATCCGCTCAGTCCTGCCCGCCGACCACCCTGGCCACGTGAGCGGCGAGATCCGACCTCATCCGGTCCTTTGTCATGTGCTGCTCGCCGCCGTGGCCTCGGTCCGCACCGACGGCACGCGCGGCCGGACCAGGCGTCGCTGCACCAGGCAGGCCACCACCAGCGTGGCGCCCAGTACCGGCCACGCGAGAGCCCCGGTACTCACCGCGACCCCGACGACGACGGGGCCCAGGCTGCGCTGCGCGGACTGGGCCAAACCGTGCACCCCGAGGTAGGCGCCCTGGGACTCCCCGGGCGCGAGTGCGACCGAGAGTTCCCAGGACGCGAGCGCGTGCAGGATCTCCGCCAGGGAGAAGGCGGCCGCGGCGACGAGAACGGCCGTCGTCGCGAACCACGGCCCGCCGGTTGCGGACGCCGCCAGCGCCACCCCGCCGGTCAGGAAGGCCGCCCCGATGGGGAGGAGCAGACGGCGGGCGGCCGCGCGGTTCTCGCCGAAGCGGGACAGGGGCACCTGGAGCGCGATCACCAGCACGCTGTTGAGGACGAGCACCAGCGGCGCCAGCCCGACCGGGGCCTCGGTGGCATGGACGATCCACAGGGGGAATCCGACCTGGAGGATGCTGTCGTCCAGGAACAGCCAGACCTCGGTGGCGGTGAACGAGAGGTAGCGGCGGTCCCGCCAGGGGGTCGCCGTCCTGGCCGGCGTCGCGGGAACGCCGGACCCGGCGACGACACGACTGGGCGCCGGTGGTTCCGCGCACCGGAGGGTCAGTACGCCGATGACGAGGTAGGACGCGACGTTGGCGAGCAGAAGCGCCTGATAGGCGGCGGTTGTACCCACCGTGAGGGCGGCACCGGCACCGGCGGCGCCGACGGCCCAGCCGATGTTCACCGCCGTGCGCTGGATCGCCTGGTACCGGATGCGCTGCGGCCCGGCGACACGTGCCGCGAACAGCTTGGTCAGCACACTCGACGCACGGTCGGGAAGCGCGCCCAGCGCCGAGAACAGCACCAGCAGCACGAAGTCGTCCGTCGTCAAGAGGGCCAGCAGGGCCGCACCCCGGGCCAGTTGGGCGACGACCAGGATGCGGGTGACGGGGAAGCGGTCCGCGAGCCGTCCCGCAAGGGGAGGTCCGGCGATGCCGAGGACCCCGGACAGCCCCATGAGCAGGCCGATCTGAGAGACCGACAGATGAGTGACGTAGAGGAAGTAGAGCGTCGACGCGCCGCTCCACAGGCCGGTACCCACCTTGTCGATGACGGCGACCACGAGCATCCGCCGTCCGTCGCGACCGCCCGGCACGGAGAAGCGCCGGACCATCGGGACGCGGCTCGGCGTCGGTTCCATCTGGATCCCCCTTGACAGGTGCTTTGTATCGGTACAAACTGTCATCTGTGGCAGAACAATATGGGATCGTGGGTGGAACGGCCAGAGAGATTTCCGCCTCCGTCGAGAGCCGGGTCTCCGACGGCACGCTCGGGCCGGGTGCCTCGCTGCCTCCGGTGCGGCGGCTCGCCGAGGAGCTGGGTGTCGGCGCCGGCACGGTCGCAGCGGCGTACAAGGAACTTCGCGGGCGGGGTGTCGTGGTGACCCTCGGCCGTGGCGGCACGGTGGTCGCCTCCACCCCCGCCGTCACCTCGCGGCGGCCGCCCCGAGTGCCGTCGGGCCTGCGCGACCTGGCCGGCGGCCACCCCGACCCCGCCTGCCTCCCGGTACTGACCCCGCCGCAGCGCGTCGAACCCGTCCCCGGATCGCACCGCGCCTCTCCGAGGCTGTCCGCTCTGGAGGATGCTGCCCGCGCCTGGTTCGCGCGGGACGGGGTGCCCGCCGGGGCGGTGACCTTCGCGCACGGGGCCCTGGACTGCATCGCCCGGCTGCTCACCACCGAACTCAGGCCCGGTGACGCTGTGGCCGTCGAGGATCCCGGCTTCCATCACCTCCTGGACCTGGTCCCCGCCCTCGGGCTGCGCATGCTGCCGGTCGCGGTCGACGACGACGGCATCCGCCCGGACGCCCTGCGCGGCGCCCTGCGCGCGGGCGCGCGTGCCGTGGTGTGCAGCCCTCGCGGGCAGAGCCCGCTCGGCGCCCGCCTCACACCGGAACGCAGGGACGAACTCCTGGCAGAACTCGGGGACTTCCCGGACGTGCTGGTGGTCGAGGACGACCACAACGCAGAGATCTCGGGCGCCGGGGCCGTGACGCTCGCGTCCGGCGACCTGCCCCGCTGGGCGCAGGTGCGCACCGTCTCCAAGCACCTCGGCATCGACCTGCGCTGGGCCGCCCTGGCCTGCGACCCCGCGACTCTCGCGCGTCACGACGGACGGATGCTGCTCACCTCGGGCTGGGTCAGCCACATCCTCCAGGTGACCGTCGCCGACCTGCTGACCGACCCGGCCGTGGCCCGCCTGGTGGCCGGCGCGTCGCGCACGTACACCATCCGTCGCGAAGCGCTCCGTGCCGCCCTGGGGGAGCACGGCATCGCGTCCCACGGGGAGAGCGGACTGAACGTGTGGGTACCTGTCAGGGACGAGTCCGCCGTCGTCAACGGCCTTCGCAGCAGAGGCTGGTGGATCGCGGCCGGCACCCGCTTCCGCATCGCGTCCCCGCCCGGGGTGCGCGTCACGACGGCGACTCTGACACCTGCCGAGGCCGACGTGTTCGCGCGTGACTTCGTGGACACGCTCACGGAGTCACAGGCGGTCTACGGCGGATAGGCCGGGCTCCACGGCGCGAGCGCGACGAGGCGGACCGGAGGGACCTGGAGAGGCGCCGCGCCGGACCAGCAGTGACAGCGGGCTGCTGCCGCCCCGGTTCGTCAGGATGCCACCGGCATGCGGATGGCGGCGATGTCGAACTGTAGCCGGAGCCTCTCGCTGACCATCGCGCCGCCCTCCGCGAGCCTGGCGTTGTACGTCAGGCCCCAGTCGGAACGGTTGATGGTGGTGGTCCCGTCGAAGCCGACGCGCTCGTAGCCGAACGGATCGGTGACGTATCCGATGTAGGTGAGGTCCAGGACCACCGGGCGGGTCACCCCCTTGATCGTCAGGTCGCCGGTCATCCGGTAGACGTCCTTGCCGACGAGGCGCACGGCGCTGCTGGTGAAGGTCATCCGTGGATGCCGGCCGGCATCCAGGAAGTCGCGCCCCACCAGATGCGCGTCGCGCTGCTCCACGCCCGTGTCGACACTCGCCGTGGACAGCGATATCTCGGCGCGGGAGCGCGCGGGGTCACGCCCGTCGAAGTAGAGCCGGCTCTCGTACTCCGGGAAGGCTCCGCGGACCGTGGTCACCATGGCGTGCCGCACGGAGAAACCGATCCGGCTGTGCGCGGGGTCGATCATCCACTCTCCGGTCAGCGCCGCCAGGGCGGGATCCGGCAGAGCGGCGGCACCGGCGGCCGCGTGACCTGCGGACTGCTCCTCGGCGGTGGGCTCCGGACATCACAAGATGGTGCCTGTGCGACGCGATGGCGGTGAACGGTGGGCCTGGGCCGGTCCCGGGGGCCGGTTGCGTAGTGGCGGTAACCGCACTTTCAGACGCCTGCCTCCACCAGGAACTCGCTCGGCTCGCCCCACCACGACACGTACAACCCGTCCCGGGCGCGGGTGCACGCGACGAACAGCAGACAGCGCTCCGCCAGGAGGTCCGCGTCGTGCTGGAGCCGATCCACCTCGGCCGCGGTGACCGCCTTCGGGAACGGCAGAGCTCCCTCACTCACACCGATGACCGCGACGCACCGGAACTCCAACCCCTTGAAGGCGTGCATGGTGCCGATCTGCACGCTGTTCGGGTCGGTGGGTGCGTCGCCCCGGAGCCGCACGGCAGCGACACCTGCCGCCCCGAGACGTTCCACCGCCCTGTCGCAGGTCTTGTTGAACCGAGCACTGATTCCGATCTCACCCGGCGTGATACCGCTGTCGAGCCACCCGCACACCCGCGTGACCAGTGCGTCGAGCTCGGCGTCCTCCGAATCCCCGCCGAACGTCTCGGGCCCGCTGCCGTGCAGGGCCGAACGGTAACCGAGCAGGGTTTCGTTACGGGCGTCGTCCGCCAGTTGCTCGAAGGGCCTGCCGACCAGCAGCGCGGTGGACCAGCTGAGGATCTCGTGGGTGGAGCGGTAGTTCTTGCGCATCTTCGTGGACCGCCCGGTCACCCGGACGCCCACCGCCTTCAAAGAGACCTTCGTGTCGTAGATGCGCTGGTGGGGGTCGCCCGCGATGAACAGGTCGTCCGGCCGGGCAGGAGCCGCGGCCCGCAGCAGCCGCCATTGGGCCGGATGCAGGTCCTGGGCCTCGTCGACGACCACGTGCCGGTAGCGCGGCCCGGACGCCTCCAGCAGGTCTGCGGCCTCCACACAGGTGCCGAGGTAGGTGCGCAGTCCATCGGCGGTGAGGCGGTCGGTGAACTCCTCGACCGTCCGCCACACGGGACCGCGCGCGGAAGCGGGCAGCGCGTTGCCGCGCCCCCGGCGCTCGCAGGCCTCGTACTGCTCCAGCGTCCGCAGATTCTGGGCGAGTACGACATGCTTGTACTCCTGCGCGAGGAACTGTGGGGTGCCTGTGAAGCCGGTGGTGCGAGCCGCCTGTTCCCACCGGGTCTCCTCCTCGCCGCTGCGCAGCGGCCGCCGTGATGTCGACACGACACGGCCCGCGAACGCGTCGACGGTCATGACGTCGACACGGTCGCGCAGCACCTCGTCCTCGACCAGGGCGGCGAGACCGGCGCGCAGCGCAGCGACCAGGGCATTGGTGTACGTCGTCAGCAACACCCGGTCACCGTCGCGCAGATGGCCCAGGAGATGGCGCACGCGGTGCAGCGCGACGACCGTCTTGCCGGTCCCGGGACCGCCGGTGACCTGGGCCGGACCCGAGTACGAGGGCCGGTAGGCGACCTTGTGCTGCGAGGGGTGCAGGAAGACCCGCCAGGCCGCGAACGGCTTGTCCAGGATGTCGCGCAGCTCCTCCGACGCGGTGACGAGAGCGATACGCGCACGGGTGCGCTGAATCGCCGTGGCGAAGTCCTGCGTGTCCACGGGCGGATCACCGGCGGTCACGGTGGACATGGCCACGGACACCACGTCACGCCAGACGTCCTCGACGCTGAAACCGGCCGCGAGGTACTCCAGGACCTCACGCTGGTCCTGGGGGAAGTGCGGCGCGAACACCTCCAGCTGCTCGGCGTCGGTGAGCACGCGGGCCTGCCGAAGGGTGGTCTCGTCGATGCCGAGCGCAGCCATGTCACCGTCGGACACCTTGGCGAACAGCCGCTGGTCGGGGGCAGGGGCGATCTGCTCGTACGCCGGAGTGAGCTCGTCGAGCACGGCGATGTCCCGGATCTCCACGGCTCGGGTGACCGTGTTGATGCTGGCCTTCTGCTTGACGGCCCATGCGATCGCCTTGTCGTGCGGCATCACGCGCAGCAGCACGTTCGTGTCACCGCTGTCCGGCGCGAGGACGACACCACGCGTGCCCTGGTCGATGCGGATGGTCCTGATGTGCGGATCACGGGCCCGCTTCAGGGTTTCCAGCTTCAGCCCCTGGTCCTTGAACAACTGGTCGAGGGTGAGACGTTCGAACTTCTCCCAGGCATCGAACACTCCCTGTTTGACGCTGCCCTGGAGCTTGCTGAGCTGTGCGCAGAACTCGATGTCGAACGCGAGGTGGGGCATGTGCGGACTCTCCGGGGGAGCGGCGGGCGCGAGGGTGTTGGCGGTTCAGGCTGCCGGGCCGTCGAGATCGAGCTGGATCAGGCCCAGTACCTCGGCGACTTCTGCGGACATGTCGTCCGTCGGACCGTAGACCAGGCACAGATCGTCGTGAAGGGGCGCGAGGATCAGCTGCGCCTCAGGCCCCTGTCCCTGGGCCAGCAAGAGCATGCCGATGTCCCGGCGAAGCTCGACCGCCTCATCGCTCACGTCGCCGTCGACCGCGCGGACGACATCCAGAACGCCCCGCAGCGCAGCCAGCGCGTCGGTCGCCTGGCCCAGCTCGGCGCGGCACCGGGCAGCCTGGGCGCGGCACGCACGGGCCTGCCTGCTGCTCGGGCCGCCGGTGCGCGCGTACGCGTCGGCCAGCGCGTCGAACTCGGGCAGGGCCGCCCGGTAGTCCCCGCCGAGCAGCCGGATCGCGGCGCGCTGTGTCCGGAGCTCCAGGACCTTCCTGTTCTCGGCGCCGAGTGCGCGCGCGGCCGGCTCGATGATCTCGCTCAGCACCTCGGCGGCCTGGGCGAACCGCTCCTCGTCCAGCAGCGCGTCGGAGTGCGCGTACGCCTCCTCGATCTCCTCCCGCAGCTGTGAGGGCACGGCGACGGGGACCGGCGGTGCGGCGGCCGGGTCGACGGTCGTAGGCCCGGGCCGTCCGGCGCCGGCACGGGCGCGCGGTGCGTACGGCTGACGGAAGATCGCGGTCGGATCCGGCACGCCCTGGGGCCCCGCCTCCCCGGGCACGGGGACCGCGCCGGGCGACGGCAGGAAGTGCCGAAGCCGCTCGTACACCTCCTGGACATCGACGGGCCGCGCCTCGGGCGACTTGAGCAGCAGGTGCAGGACGAGCTCTTCCAGGGCTTCCGGCACATCCGGTCGCAGCAGGCGCAACGGGGTCGGCGCGGCGTTCACGTGCCGGTACATCAACAGGTACTCGCTGTCGGCGGTGAACAGGTGCCGCCCACTGAGAAGTTCGTGCAACACGCAGCCGAGCGCGTACAGATCGGTCTGCGGGCTGGTCCGCCCGCCACGGACCTGCTCCGGTGCCATGTACTGATACGTGCCGATGGGGGTGCCGGTCGCGGTCAGCTTGGTGACGTCCGTGCGCAGGATCGCCGCGATCCCGAAGTCGAGGACCTTCACCGTCCCGTCGCGGGCGACCAGGATGTTGGACGGCTTGAGGTCACGGTGGATCACGGGCACGTCGTGGGCGTGCGACAGCACGGTGGCGACCTGCGCTGCGACGGCCACGGCCCAGCTCACGGGCAGCGGGCGGTCGGGGTGGATGTACGCGGACAGCGGGATCCCGTCGACCAGCTCCATGACGAGGAACAGCCGCTCAAAGGTGTCATCGAGCACCGCGTCGAACACCTGCGGGACGCCGGGGTGCTGGATGCGCGCGGTGATGCGGGCCTCGCGCTTGAACCGCTTGGCGAACTCCTCGGCCAGCTGCGGTGAGCCCGCAACGGCCTGCCGCCGGACCACCTTCACGGCGACTGGCCGGTCCAGCACGGCGTCATACCCACGCCACACATCGCCCATGCCACCGCTGTTGAGCTCGTCCACGAGCTCGTACCGTCCGGCGATCGGCTGTTCTGGCACCTTGCCCCCGTGTGTGCGTGCGCGTGCTGACCGGTCCGCGCGGCCGACGCCCGCTCGGCGCCGATCGGGCAAGTCTCTCCGGTGGGGCCACGTCCGGTCCAGCGGTGACAGGGCTGTGTGTGCGGCGCCGAACGTTTCCGGTCAGGAGGGTGAGGGACGGGCAGTCGGCGGTCGACCGCACCAGCTACGGCGCGAGCTCCAGGACCGCCCACACCGTCTTGCCCGGCCCGTTCGCGCAGGGGTACCAGCCCCAGCGGTCGGCGAGGGCGGCGACCAGGAGCAGGCCTCGGCCGCCGTCATGATCGTCCGGTGGCGTCTCGGCCAGGGCGGGGAGGCGTTCGCCCCGGGTGTCGGTGACTTCGATCCGGATCGCCGCGCCCTCGGCGGAGAGGCGTAGGCGGAAGTCGCGTCCGGATACGTGGCCGTGGCGCACGGCGTTGCTGCTCAGCTCGGCCACAGTCAGCGTCAGTGTGTCGTGCGTCTCGCTCCCGTACGGGATGCCCCAGGCGTCGAAACGCTCGCCGGCCAGGTGACGGGCGAGGCGGGCACCGCGCGGCGTCGAGCTGAAACGCATCGTGAAGTGGTGCCAAGGAAAGCGGGGTTGTGTGGTGCGTACGGAACGTAGGGGGAGGGGTGGCTGCTTGCTGGTCATGCCTCAACGCTGATGCATCATGGCCGAGCGTGACCAGAGGTGACGCACTGTCGCCAGGCGGCTGTACGTAGTGTGTGTCGGCTTGTACGCGGGAGGGGCAGCGGACGGCGGCCTGTCCGGGCGGGGGCGGCCGGAGTCGGTGGCGGACCGCAACTGCCGACCGGGTGCCCCCGCCCTCGGTTCTCAGCCCTTCAGCTGGGTGAAGCGGAGGTGGTTGCCGAAGGGGTCCCGCAGGCCGCAGTCGATCCCGTAGGGGCGCTCCGTCGGCACGTCGGTGAACTCCACGCCCCTGGCCAGCAGCGTCTCGTACGTCTTGCGACAGTCGTCAGTGGTGAGGATGAGCGCGCTGCCCAGTGCGCCCTTGGTCAGCAAGTCGCGGACCTGCTCGGCCGTTTCCTCGGACATCGCCGGGGGACCGGGCTTCTCCAGCAGGACCTGGCGGTCGGGATGGCCGGGGACGCTGACCGTCAGCCAGCGCATGAAGCCCATGTCGACGTCGGCGTTGACCTCCAGGCCGAGCTTGCCGACGTAGAAGTCGAGGGCCTCGTCCTGGTCGAGGACGTAGATCTGTGAGTGTGTGATCGCGTTGAACATGTGGACCACGCTAATCGGCCGGCCCGGCGAAAACTTATCCGAAACTGCTCAGTCGGCCGTCCGTGCGGAGGGAGCGGGGCGCGGAGGCGCTCAGGCGGTCGGCCGCGTCCACGCCTTCGTGAAGCATGTGGGTACGTTCGCGGCCGCCGTCTCCTTCCGGTACGTCCTCGGCGACCGGCCGACGATGTCGCGGAACGTGCGGCTGAAGGTGCCGGTGCTGCCGAATCCGACCTCGTAACAGATGTCCGTGACACTGCGATCGCTCTCCCGCAGCAGGAACATCGCCCGCTCGACCCGGCGGCGCTGCAGATAGCGGTGAGGCGTCTCCCCGAAGATGGCGCGGAAGGTGCGGGCGAAGTGTGCTGGGGAGACATGGGCGATCCGCGCCAGGGCCGGCACGTCCAGCGGCTGGGCGTACGCGCGGTCCATCGCGTCCCTGGCCCGGAGCATGCGGCGGTTTGTCTCTTCGGCGGTGCGGCTCACGGCACCATCCCACCACAGGACACCCGGTGTGGGACGGTTCAGAGGACCGGGGGCCTGTACCTCTACGTCACCGATACCGGTCCCTGAGTTTCCGGTCTACCGGCGGCGGCGGCGGTGGTGGTGGTGCGTCGGTCAGGGCAGTCGCGTCAGGTCGCGGAGCCGGCTGACCAGCGCGTGGACGTCGCGCTCGGCGGGTGTCTCCACGGGCGCCGGTGGGGTGGCGTCCGGAGCGGCGGTGCGGCAGGCCCGGCACAGGCCGTCGGGCAGCGCTTCGGGCGCGCCGGGACGGCCGCATTCGGTGCACTCCGCCAGGAGGCGGCGCCCCGGGGCCACGGCCGTCGCAGGCGCGGGGCTCGTGGTCAGCTGCGGCGGCAGTTTGTCGGTGAGGCGGCGGCGTACGAAGCCGACGGGGGAGTCGACCTGCGCGGGGAGGCCCGCTGTGAGGGCCTGGGTGAGGTAGTCGGCCCCTACGCCGCGTGCGAACCAGGCCGCGGCCAAGGGCTCGAGGACGTGGCAGTCGGCCGCGGAGAGGGCCAGGCGGTTGTCCAGGCGACCGAGTTGGGCCAAGGCGAGGTACGCGGGGGAGGCGGCGACCGGGGGTGGTGCCGTCGTGGTGCGCTGCTCGGGCACGGCGGGCACGGCGGGCACGGCGGGCACGGCGGGGACCGTGGGCTCGGCGGGGACCGAGGGCTCGGGGTGCGCCAGGCTGGCGGGGGCAGCCGCGGTCGGCTGGGGGCTGGGCTCGGGCGAGGCAGCCGGTGATGCGGCTGCGGTCAGGGCCTGCGGGCCGGGATCGGTGCACGGGGGAGCGGGCATTGCTTCCGGCGTGGGCTGCCCGGCCTCGGTGGTCAGGAACGCGTCCCACCACTCGTTGTCGCGGGCGGTGCGCGACCAGTAGGTGCGGGAGACCCAGCGGACCTGGTCCCGCTCTCCGGCCAGGCAGCGTACGCGCCGAAGATGCCCGGCCACTCCGAGGGCCCTCAGTGCGCTGGCGACGGCCATCTGGCCGTACAGGGGCAGGTGTTTGGCCAGCGACTTGATGTCCATCGCCGCGCCGTCGGGGAGCCGGTCGACGTATCCGGCGATGTACCGCTCGCGCTCCGGCATCAGGGCGAAGTCATGCGGCATAGACGTGCGTTGGTCTGGCGCGGTTCGTTTACCGTAGCCGGGGCGGGCCTTTGCGTACGGGCGCGAGGATGCGGGTGCGAGGAGGGCAGGGCTAGGGTGCTCGGTAGCCACGAGATCGTCTTCCGTTCGATCTTGGGGTGAGACCCCGGCCCGGTGTTTGCTGCACCGAGTCGGGGTCGTTTCGTTGGTGGCACCGTAAGCAGTTATGACGGCGCGCTGCAAGCCGATCACATTTAGTCATACCGGCTGGCCGTGACGGGGTAGGGAGGGTGGGAGGTTTCCCCAAAACCCTTCTTCTACCTACCGGGTGAACAACATCGCTCGAATCCCGGAGCTCGCGTCCCGGGCCTCGTATCCCGAAGCTCAAGCGTCGGGTTCGGGGCCCGATGTTGTCGCCCAGACGAGTGAACGCCCCGATCCCGGTGCTCGAAGCTCGGCGCCTGAGTCCCCAGCTCCGGGGCCCTTGCCCACGCACTGCTCGCCGCGTCACCTCGATGGCTTGTTCTGTCACACGCTGTTGAGATCGACCGGCGCGGGCCTGAAGATGGCTGGGGCAACAGGGAACGGGGGCACGCTGTGCTGCGGAGTGAAGCCGGTTTGACCGTCGGTGCGCCATGAGGCAGCGCATGCAGCTTGCGCTTCAGGTGATGCTGGTCCTGGTCGCGAGCCTGTTCGGCATCGTCACCAACTACGCCACCGGAGCCGACGAAGCCCCCTGGTTGTTACAGGTCATCCAGAAGGCATCCGTCCCCGCCATCGGCGTGCTGGTCATCGCTATGGTGGTCGGCCAGGTCGTGGTGTACCGGCTGGAGAATCCGGCGCCGCCGCAGGTCGACTGGCCACGGGACCGGGTCCCATACCCCGGCCTGGACGCCTTCGCGGAGGACGAAGCGGCTGTGTACTTCGGCCGGGAGGCCTTGGCCGCCGAGTTGACCCGCAGGCTGCACACGTCGCCGGACAGACCGACCGACCGCTTCCTCGTCCTCGTCGGTGCATCCGGGAGTGGAAAGTCTTCCCTGGTCAGAGCTGGTGTCATGCCTCGCCTGCGAGAACGCCGTTGGACGCTGATCCCCGCCTTCACTCCAGGAACGAACCCGCTGAGCGCGATGGCCACGGCCATCGCATCCGCAGGTGGAGAGCAGGAATCCGCGAGTGCCGTCCTCCGGCGCCTCCGGCAGGGCCCGGCTGCGCTGAGGGCCGAACTGACCCGCCTGCGCGGCGGCCGATTTCGGCGCGTGCTCCTGGTGGTGGACCAACTCGAAGAGGTCGTCACCCTCGCCGGCGAACGGGAACGCGCCCAGTTCCTCGACGCACTTCGCCTGTGCGTGGAGCAGGACGCGAGCGTCCGCGTTCTGGCCACCCTCCGGGTGGACTTCCTCGGCCGGCTGCTGACTACGGGACACGCCGAGCTCTGCCAGCACCCCATTACCGTCGGCGCCCTCGGAAGGAACCAGTTCGCCCAGGTCGTGGAGCGCCCGGCCGCATTGGTGGATCTCTCCTTTGCCCCGGGCGTCGTCGACACCATCGTCGACGACGCCGGCACGGATGACGCCCTGCCGCTTCTTGCCTACCTTCTCCAGGAGCTCTACTTCGCCTCCGGCCCGGGCGGAACGGTCACCGAGGAGCTGTACCGCGATCTGGGCGGCGTGGCAGGCGCCCTCGCCCGGCAGGCGGACCACACGGTGTCCGAGCTCGACCACGGCGATGGGATCGCCTTCGTCCTGCGCGTCCTCCTTCGGTTCGTGACGGTCCAAGGCCAGGAAGTGGCCCGAAAGCGCGTCCCGCTGTCCGAGCTGACCGACCGGGAACGGCGCGTCGTGGATGCCTTCATCGACGCGCGTCTACTGGTGTCCGACGCGGCCGGCGATGGGACCCCAGGTCAGGAGGAGCCCTACGCACAGGTGACGCATGAAGCGCTGTTCCGCCAGTGGGCCCCGCTGCGCCAGGAGGTCGAGTCACGCGTGGACCAACTGCGTGAGCGGGCTGAACTGGAGCGGTGGGCCGAGGACTGGGAACGCGCCGGCCGCAGTGACGACTACCTCCTCACCGGGGAGCGGCTGATCCTGGCCCAGCGCAGGCTCACAGCGCTGGAGGAGTCAGGCATCGCGTCCGAGCCGGTCCGTGTGCTGGTGCATTCGTCACAGCGGCGCGACCTGGCCTTCCTCCGTCGCGTGTCGGACAGCATCGGCCAGTACGCGCTCGGTAGCGCGGAGACGCACCCGGAGCGGGCCGTGCTCCTGTCACTGGCGGCCCTCGGTGAATGCACGCCCACACCGTCGGCCCGCCGCGGCCTCATGGCGGCATTGGCGGCCAGTCACCTCCGCACGCGAGTGGATGCGCACACGGACACCGTCCGGCACATCGCCTGGTCGCCGGACGGCCGACGGCTGGCCACCGCCTCGCGTGACGGCAGCGCCCGCGTCCTGGACGCTCGATCGGGACAGTCGCTGTTCGTCCTGCCGTCCGACGGGGCGATGGTCGAGTCGGTCGCATGGTCGCCGGACTCCGCGTACGTCGCGACTGCGGGACGAGAGCGTGTCGTACGGATCTGGGGCGCTGCCTCGGGCGAGCCTGTCCGGTTGCTGACCGGAGCCACGGACATCGTGAGGCAGGTGTCCTGGTCACCCGACGGACGGTATGTCGCCGCCAGCTCGAAGGACTGTGTCGTGCGTGTGTGGGAGGCCGGGACGGGGAGCCTCGCACGGGTCTTGGACGGGCACCGGAACGACGTCTGGGGCGTCACCTGGTCGCCGGACAGCACCCGCCTCGCGTCGGCCTCACATGACCAGACGGCCCGCGTGTGGGACCTTGCCACCGGTACCACCGATGTCGTTCTGGAAGGTCACACGGACTTCGTCGAAGGCATTGCCTGGTCGCCGGACGGCCTCTCCATCGCCACGGGCAGCGGTGACCACACCGCCCGCATCTGGGACGCTCGGACCGGTGCACTGCGGCTGCTGGTGCGCGGTCACACCGACTACGTGTGGAACCTGGCCTGGTCCCCGGACAGTCAGGCCCTCGCCTCGGCGTCCTCCGACCACTCCGTGCGTCTCGTCAGCGCCCAGGACGCGAAGGTGCTGGCCGTGCTGCGGGGCCACAGCGACACGGTCTGGGGCGTGACCTGGTCACCTTCCGGCACTCAGCTTGCAACGAGTTCGACCGACGGTTCGGCGATCGTGTGGGACCTACGGCCACGTGGAGCGGAGGTCGTCGCGGCCGACGGCCACCGCGGCCCGGTGAACCAGGCATCCTGGTCCGCCGACGAGCAGCGGATCGCCACCGCCTGCGACGACGCGACTGTACGCCGCTGGTCCTCCGGCGACGGGACCCCTGTGGGGGAGCCGCTGAGGCTCGAAGACCGGGTCTGGAGTGTGGCGTGGTGCCCGCTGCTCCAGGACGGCAGGCTCGCTCTCAGCACGAACGACGGTCTGTTCCGCATCCTGGACGACACCGGCGCTGTGCTGGTCGAGCAACGGGGAGAGGTCGTTGAGTCGTGCACCTGGTCACCTGACGGCCGCCGCATCGCCACCGGCGGACACGACGGCATCGTGCGCGTACGGGAGGCGGAGACCGGCACTGAACTCACCGTCCTGGCCGGCCACCAGGACTGGGTGGGCCGCATCGCGTGGTCGCCCAGCGGGGGAGTCCTCGCCAGCGCCTCGGACGACCGCACCTGCCGACTCTGGGACGTCGCCGAGAGCCGACAGCTCACCGTCCTGCGCGGCCACGACAACTACGTCGACGACGTCGCCTGGTCCCCGGACGAACAGAGGATCGCCACGGCCTCTGGCGACTGGACGGTGGCGGTGTGGGAGGTGCCGACGGGCCGCCGTATCGATGTGCTCAAGGGCCACGAGGGGCGCGTCCGCTGCGTGGCCTGGTCTCCCGACGGCCGCTTCATCGCCAGCGGCTCGGACGACCGGACAGTGCGTGTCTGGCGTGCTGACACGGTCGAGGAAGTTGCCGTCGTAGGAGTCCATCAGGACAAGGTGTCGTCGGTCGCATGGTCCCGCGACAGCACCCGCCTGCTCACTGCCTCCTTTGACGGAACAGCCCGCATCTGGGCCGCCGAACCTGACTACGACCGGCTTGAAGCCCATGCGCGGGGGCGTGTCTTCCGGACCCTCGACGAGGACGAGAGGCGGCGGCACCTGCTGCCCCTGGCAGGGGTGTAGACGGCGCGTCGGCTCAGTACCACTCCTCCACCGTCTGCTCGTCGGTGCTGACGAGGTAGTCGTCCGGATCGAGATCCATCGATTTACGGGCGGGCGAGTCCCAGTACATCGCGTTACGCTCCGCGAACGTCTCCGGGCCTTCGTAGGAAATCAGCCAGACGAACTGATTGTGCTCCCGGTCGACCCAGGCGCCGCCGATCGCGAATCCCAACTCAATTCGCAGCGGCAGGATTTCGTCCTTCCACCGCTGCGCCCACTCGTCCAGCAGGCCGTCACGGACGGTGTAGGTGCGGAGCTGGGTGGTCTTGGCCATGAAGGGTGCTCCTGGGGTGGCTGGTCGGGATTGCCCATCCCTGATGCGACAAGGCCCTGCAGGCTCACAGTCGAGCTTACCGGGAGGTAACACAGGGCGCTGTGGCTCCAAGCGTACGCGCCCCCGTTGCTCGGAATGCTTCTCGATTTGGAGAACGAAGTCACTACCATGTGTCAACACGACGGCTGAGCAGTTGCGGGGGCATGACATGGACGATGCAGAGCGCAGGCACGCAACGACTCCGATCCGTTTGCACCAGATCCGGACCGCGTTGCTCGAGCAGTACGCCGGGCTCATCTATGACGACGACCTGAAATCGTATGACGAGCGTGGCTACGAGCAACGCTTCCTCTCCCGAGCGCTCACTGCTGCGGCCGTTCGGCTCGTCACCGGGTACGACCGCAAGACTGCCGGCCAGTCAGTCATCGACGGCGAACTCGACCAGGGCATCGACGGCGTGGCAGTGACCGAGGGCACGCAGGAGGTCTGGCTCGCCCAGGCAAAGTGGAGCGACGAGGGGAAGGGCAAGTTCAACACTGACGCCGCCCACAAGTTCATACACGGTCTTCGCCTTATCGAGCAGCGCAGTTTCGACCGCTTCAACGACCGCCTCGAGCCGATCGCGGCCCGAGTCAACTCCGCTATGCACGACGCTCGATTGAAGGTCACCCTGGTGATTGCGGTCATGGGAGCGGGAACGCTGAGCGACGAGGTCACAACGGTGCTCGAAGACGCCCAGAAGGAGTTCAACGGGCTCGGCCCGGTACTGGAGTACCGGGTGGTCAACGCGGCGGACGTACTACGGCAGGTCCGCGAGGACCTTGCTCCTGAGCCGGTGCGCGTCACCGTGCGCATGACGAACTGGCTGAAACGAAACACACCTCTCATCGCCTACCAGGGCACCGTCCCGGCCAGCAACATCGCCGAGTGGTACGGGCAGTACGAAGATCGCCTCTACGCACAGAACTTGCGGCAGTCTCTGGGCACCACTCGGGTGAATTCAGGCATGCTTACCACGCTTGCGGAGGAGCCAGAAAATTTCTGGCTCTTCAACAACGGCGTGACCGTGCTGTGTGACGGTTTGGAAGAGGACTGGCCCGGCCGACGCAGGCCGGACGAGCCGGTGCACCTACGACTCAGCGGCGTCAGCGTAGTCAACGGCGCGCAAACAGTGAGCGCCGCGCATCGCGCGATGCAGTCCTCCGCCGAAGCCGTCGACGATGCCGAAGTCACGGTGAAGGTCATCGTTGTCGGTGACAACATGCCGGACTTTGCACGACGGATCACCGAGACAACCAACACCCAGAACCACGTGGAGCAACGGGACTTCATTGCCCTGGACGAAGTGCAGGCGATGATTCGGGAGGATTTTGCACTGTCGCTCCAGAGGTCCTATGTGTACAAGCGTGGCGAGCCGGACCCTGCGCCGGAAGAGGGGTGCTCAGTGGTTCACGCAGCCATCGCCCTGGCCTGTGCCCATCACGGAACCGAACTCACCGTACGTGCCAAGCGAGACACCGACTTGCTCTGGGAGCGGGGAGCCGGAGGGGCGTACCCGCGGCTGTTCGCGGAGCGACCGAGCGCCTTCCAGATCTGGCGGTCGGTGCTGGTTCACAGGGTGGTCGGTGCATCCCTCAATGAGGAGCGTAAGAAGTTCCAGAAGCGCGCGGCAGATGTTGCCCAGCGGGGGGATCTGCTGATCACGCATCTGGTCTTCCAGCTCATCGAACAGGATCAGATCGACGATCCTGACTACGACTGGGACACGGTGCTTGCAGAGGTACCCGACCTGACCAGCCGGGTGCTGTCCTGGCTGATCCATCACATCGACCGTGAGTTCGGCCCGACGTCATTCCTCAGCGGGACCCTTACAGACGTGGCTCGCTGCAAGCAACTCACGGCACTGGTGCTCCGCGACGCGCAGCGTGCAGGTGTCATCCCCGATCTACCCGCTGAATACCGTCCCGCCAAAGCGGTGAAGCGTAAGAGTCGGCGGCCTAACGCCGTACCGACTCTCGTCGATCACGGAAAGATCGCGGACGGTGCTCCGCTGGGTCTTCGCCTTTGGAACAAGCCAGAAATCAAGGCCCTTGATGAATGGCTTGCCCAAGACCCACGACGGAGTCAAGCGACCTGGGTGAATGACCGCTCCAAGTGCCTTCTGTGGGCAGTGGATAATCGTGCCTACTCGCCCACGCGTCTGGTCCTGCACATCTACGAACTCGCAGGCTGGGAGGAGGCTCCAGTCGCCGTCCAGGGCCCTGCTCGGTGGGCAGTGGGCGGACAGGGTCTGACCCTCTCTGACATGGCACGAAGACTGCTTGATGAACAGGGTGAGCAGGAGTGAGTGAACTCTCTACAGGTGCGGGCCAGTGCAGTCGATAGCCGAGCATTTCGCGCATGTCCTCCTGGTCAGGGTGACATCACCAGCATGTCGCCCCTGCAACCATCTTGTGTCGTAGCGTAACCGTGTCGTGGCGGGTCGCGAGGTGGTCGGATGGATGTGGTGCGCGTCCGTGCTTTGCGCGTGTGGGACAGGCGGTGGCGGATGATGCAGGACGAGCCGGATACGGGCGTGCGTACGGGGGAGGACGGGGCAACCTCGTCGGGTGCCTCCGCCCAGCCAGAGGGCAAGGCCGAGAACGGGGTAGCGGTCGCGTTCGGGCGACAGTTGAAGCTGCTGCGGTTGCGGGCGCGGCTGGAACGGGTCGAGTTCGGCAAGCGGGTGGGGTACGCAGCGCAGTCCGTCGCGTCGTTCGAGCAGGGGCGGCGGATTCCGCAGCCGGAGTTCATCGACAAGGCGGACCGGGTGCTGGAGGCCGGGGGACTGCTGGTGGCGTTGAAGGAGGAGTTGGCGCGGTCGCAGTACCCGGCGTTCTTCCGGGATGCTGCGCGGTTGGAGGCGAAGGCGGTGGCTCTCTGCGTGTACGGCCTCTACGCGGTGCCGGGCCTGTTGCAAACGGCAGACTATGCACGGGCAGGATTCCAGCAAGAACGTCCGCTGCTTGACGACGAGGTCATTGAGCAGGGGGTGTCTGCTCGACTGGCCAGGCAAGAGATCTACGACCGTCGCCCTCCACCGCTGTTGAGCTTTATCGTGGATGAGGCTGTGCTCCGCAGGCCGATCGGTGGTTGGTCATTGCTGTACAGCCAGTTGGAACACATGCTGCGCCTTGGCGAGAAGCGCAACGTTGAAGTGCAGGTGATGCCCCTGGACCGTGAGGACCACGCGGCACTCGGCGGACCTTTCACGCTGATCGACACGGCGCAGGGGCAGCGCATCGCCTATGCCGAAGTGCAGGGTGACAGCCGCCTCTACACAGGCCGTGCAGCGGTCCGCGAGCTCGAAGCCCGCTATGGCATCATCCGGTCACAGGCTCTCACTCCTCGTGAGTCCTCGGAGTTCATCGAGAAGCTTCTGGGAGAGAAATGACTATTCACCACACCAGGCTGGCGACCCTCGATTTGGCGTGGTCCAAGAGCAGTTACAGCACCGGCAACGGCGGCGAGTGCGTCGAGTTTGCGGCCGCTGCTAACCACGTGCACATCCGGGACTCGAAGCAGGCCAACGGCCCCGTGCTGACCGTAGGACCCGGCGCGTGGGCTGGGTTCGTCGGGCTCATCGCTAGCTGAGCAACGTATGCGGGAGGGCCCCGCCGCGCACCGGATCGCGGTGGTTCCCTCCCGCGTAAGGGGACTACTCGTCCACGTTCTCCTCGCGGCGGATCATCCGCCACGCGGCCCGGCGTGCGCTGCGGTCCAGGTTGGACCGGAAGCTCTTGTCGGGGCCGAAATACTGGCGCCCTATGCCGGCGGTCGTCTCGATGTGGTCGGCCATGTTGTCGGCGAAGGCCCTGTCCCAGACCTTGCCGAAGTTGGCCTCGTCGTTGACGACGGCCGCTGCTCGGACCTTCGGGTCTTCCTTGGTCTTGTTGAACGGCTTGCGGACGTCTTCTTCGGTGAAGTCCGTGCCGAACTTGGCGTTGAACGCCTCGATCAGCTCCGACAGCAGCGACTTCTCTGCCTCCGCCGCGCCGCCCGACCCGTCACCGAAGCCCGGGAGCTCGGTCGAACCCTCGGGGGTCAGGGAGACGTCGTGCTCGCCCGTCTTCTCCACGCGCAGGTGACTGAGGTCGATCTCGCCTATGTCGACGCCACCGTCCGCACGGCGGGGAAGCCGGTTGAGCAGGTAGCGGCCGTAGAGGTGGAGCCGTTCCAGCTCGGCGTCGCGGTACGGGACGATCTGGGCCAGGAAGCCGTACTTGCGTACGTAGTCGTTCAAGTCCGCGCGGAAGTCCTCCGCCGTCTCCACGTCGTCGTCCTCCTCGCTCTCCAGGAGCGGCGTGAAGCGGGCGACAGCGGGGGACAGCAGCCGGTAGAGCTCCGCGTGCAGCTTCTCCCACTTGGCCTGCGAGCCGGCCGCCTTCTCCTTCGCCGCGAAGTACGCCTCGGCGAACTGGTCCATCTCCGATTCCGAGATGATCGGCGCGGACATCACCCGGCTCTGCGCGGTGTAGAGCAGGTTCGGGTCGGACGGGAGGGTGTTGGCCTCTTCGAAGTACGGCCTGAACGCGTCGCGGATGTCCTCGGCGTCGTTCGTGAAGTCCAGGACAGCCAGGTCGGCCTGCGTCTTGCGGTCGGCGGTGCGGTTCAGTCGGGAGAGCGTCTGGACGGCGGAGATGCCGGTCAGCGTCTTGTTGACGTACATGGTCGTCAGCAGCGGCTGGTCGAAGCCCGTCTGGTACTTCTCCGCCACGACCAGGATCTTGTACTCCTGCTGGCCACGGCCGCCCGCGCCGACCGCCTTGTCGTCGGCACGGGTGTACGCGAACGCCTTCGGCAGCGCGCTCTCCGCGATCCCGCCGTTCTCCTTCGGCTCGGTCGTCTCCTCGTCGTCGATCGTGAGCGAACCGGAGAACGCGACCAGGACACCCAGGTCCGGGTACTTGGTGTCGTAGTCCCGGTCCTTGATGTAGCTCTTGATCGCCCGCGCCATCTCCGCGGCGGACTGTCGCGAGGAGGTGACCACCATGGACTTGGCGCGCCCGCCCAGCCGGCCGCGGGAGTGCGCCAGGAAGTGCTCGACGATCACCTGGGCGTGCTGGGAGACGGTGTAGTCATGGGTGAGTGCGTACCGGGCGAGCAGGCTGTTGGCCCGAGAGGGGTCCACCTCGCGCTCGTCCGCGTTCTGGTTCACCAGCTTCCAGTACGTGTTGTACGTGACGTAGTTCCGCAGCGGGTCGAGGATGAACCCTTCCTCGATGGCCTGGCGCATGGAGTACGTGTGGAAGGGGCGGTAGGCCGCCTTGCCGTCCACGGTGTCTTCCGTACCGAAGAGTTCGAGGGTCTTGGCCTTCGGAGTGGCCGTGAACGCGAAGTAGGAGAGGTTCGCGGCCTTGGAGCGTTCCGCGGCCTTCTTCTTCAGCTTCTCGTAGACGGTGACGGTGCTCGCGCCCTGGTCCTCTGAGTCGGCGTCCAGGCCGAGGTCACGCAGCGCGGCCTTGACGGCGGTGGAGGCGTCGCCGGACTGGGAGGAGTGCGCCTCGTCGATGACGATGGCGAAGCTCGTGCCCTTGATCTCCGTCGGGTTGCGCTCGATGTAGTCGATGAGCGCGGGGAACGAGTGGAGAGTGACGGTCACGATCTTGCCGGTGTCCCGGGAGAGTGCGCGGGCGAGCTGCTCGCTCTTCGAACCGTGCTTCTCGTCCACCTTCACGACCAGGCCCTCGGTCTGCGAGAAACTGCCGACCGTTTCGCGGAGTTGGGCGTCGAGGTTGCGGCGGTCCGTGATGACGATGACCTTGTCGAAGACCGGGGCGCCAGACTTGATCCGGCCGGTCGACAGCGCATCCGGGTCGAGCGTGCGGGGGTCGGTGTCGGCGTGGAGGTCGCTCAGGCGGTGGGCGAGCCAGCCGATGGTGTTCGACTTGCCGGAGCCGGCGGATGCCATGACGAGGTAGTTCTGGCCCACGCCGAAGGTTGCGGCGTGGGTGGTGAGCTTCTTGACCACGTCCCACTGGTGGAAGCGCGGGAAGATCGTCGACTTGGTGGTCCCGCCACCGGGCGTCTTGGTCTTCTGCTGGTGCACGTAACGCTGGAGCAGGTCCAGCCAGTTGTCCCGAGCCCAGACCTGCTCCCACAGGTAGGAGGTGGCGTACGTGCCGTAGGCGGTCGGTGCCGGGTTTCCGGCACCACCGGGCAAGCCGGCGCCGTTGGAACCGGTGTTGAACGGCAGGAAGCGGGTGTTCTTGCCCCGGAGCTGGGTGGCGACGAAGACGAGGTCCGGGTCGACGGCGAAGTTGGCGATGACCCGGCGGGTGAAGATCAGCTCGGTGGGGTCGCGGTCGGTGCGGTACTGCTCCTTGGCGTGCTCGACTCCCTGCCTGGTGAGCGGGTTCTTCAGCTCGGCTGTGGCGACGGGGATGCCGTTGAGGAACAGGGTCAGGTCGAGCTTGTTGCCCCAGTCGGCCTGCTTGGTGGCGTAGGCGAGTTCGCGTACGACGGTGAGGCGGTTGGCTCGGTAGCCGTCGAGGACGGAGTCGTCGGCGACCAAGTTCGGCTTGAAGTAGGCCACTCGGAGGCGGACGCCTCGGTCCTTGACGCCGTTGCGGAGGACCTTGAGGAGACCGTCGTCGCTGATGGCCTTGTCGAGGCGCTGGGCGAAGCCTCGCTGAGCGGCGTTAGGGTCGTTGCCGTAGACGGCGAGCAGTTCGTCCCACTCGCGGGGCTGGCTCTCACCGAGGAAGGTGAACAGCTCGTTGGTGTCCAGGCCGAGGTCGGCCTGATAGTCCTCGGGGCGTGCCTCGCGCCAGCCGCGCTCGGTCATGGCGGCGACGATGGCATCGCCGAAGGCGGACTCGTCGTGGATGGGGCTCATGTCGGCACTCCGTCCGTTACGTTGCGGCCGCTGGCGGTGGAGACGTCGAACTGGCCGGTGACGGCGGCGGTGATGAGGGCTTGGCGGCGTTCGGCGAGCAGGGTCTGAGCCTGCTTGAGATGAGTTCGTGCGTCTCCCATTGCAGTGAGTGCTCGGAGTGTCTTTGCGACCCGAGCCCGAGCATCGTTGGGGATCGGGATCCTATATTCCCGTAGCTGTTCTCCCGTGAGGTGAGGGATAGTCGCAATGTTGCCATCAGCCTCAAAGACGCCACATGATTTGGCGAACCTGAGCCAGAACATCAACCACTCGACAGGGAGGGGGCCGTCTTGCCGCACCCGGTGAAGTGATTTCTGGAAGTAGCAGTCACCGATCCGCCCATCCCATACCGCGGCTTCCGCGACTCCGGCCCCACCTTCGCACACCAGCAGGTCGCCAGCTTTGACGGAATAGCGCTGAGCCTCGGCTGGGCCAAAATGCATTGTGGCCATATCGCTGGAGTCGATCTCGTACCAATGCACGTTGGCATTGCGCAAGTACGGCAGCTGTCGATCGCCTGACGCGCGATCGGAATTTAGCATCTTCCCGAGTTCGGTCAGGTAGTACGCGTAGAGAGGTCCGATTCTCCAGTCAGTTGGGATGTGTGGGAGCCATGGCCACCCGGTGGGCTGACCGTTATCTTGGGTGGCTCCGCCGGACAGCATCTCGGCGATCACTGCCAACTCTCGCTCGTTGAGTGCTGAGATCTGTTGGCGACGGGATGCCGACAACTGGTCGATGCGTGTGGTCTCGGCGTCGAGATATTCGGCAATGCGGCGCTGTTCTACCAACGGCGGCAAGCGTACTGGGAGGTCTCGCAAAAAACTATCTGGAACTCGCTGTTGTCCCGCAACGCCGTACATTTCCGCTGCGCCGAGTTTTAGGAAGTTGTGTGTGTTGACGGTGTAGAGCAGGTATTTGGGGTCGATTTCTGGACCGGGGCGCACGATATGGAGCTCTGTCGTGCCGGCGCCCACTCCCCCAAGCAGGCCGTCGATGAGTACTGCGCGACCAGCCTCGAAGGTCGGCGTAATTTTTGGTACCAGTACGTCTCCGTTTTGGAACCGCGTGTACCCGGTCGCGACTGTCGACTTCGTGCGGCGACGAGAAATGTTCAGTCGGTTACCTGGCCAGACGGCCTCCATAGGGATGAACGTCAATTCATCTTCATCTGCCAGACGGTCAAAAGCGGGCGTGAGAGGGTTAATCTGTGCCAGGTGTCGTAGCCGTACGGTGCTCATTCCGTCACCTCCCCCAGAAGCGCCTGAATCTCCGCCTCAAGAGCCTTCAACTCGGCGTCGATCTCCGCCAACGGCCGTGGCGGCTCGTACACGTAGAAGTGCCGCGTGAACGGAATCTCGTACCCCACCTTCGTCTTCGTGTGGTCGATCCACGCCTCCGGCACGTGCGGGTGCACCTCCCGCTTCAGATATGCCTCCACGTCCTCGCCCAGCGGCACGTTCTCGTAGTCCCGCAGCTCACTGTCCGGCTCCGACTCGCCGCCCTTGAGTAGCTGTACCTCGCCCTCCGGGTCCCGCACTCCCACCGTGTCCCGCAGCGCCTTCGTGAACGTCGCACCCGCCGGAGCCTGCACGCCGGCCTCCGCCATGGCGTTCCGTACCGCCACCTGAGCCTCGGACTTGGTCGCCCACTCCGTACCCAGCAGCGGGCGCAGCGCGTCCCCCAGCACCTGCGCCTCGGCGTCGGCCAGCTTCTGGAACTGCGCCTGCTCCTCGTCGGTCAGCTTCCGGCGGGCCTTCGCCTTCCCCGCGAGCTCCGGCTCGCGCGGCAGGAAGCGCTCCTCCGCCCACTTCTGCACCGGCTTTGATGCCAGCAGCGCAGCCAGCGTTTCCTCCGTTAGCTCGAAGCGCAGCTTCAGCGGCCGTTCCACCGTGATCCGCTGGTAGCCGAAGGCTGTGTTGTCGAAGACCTTCACCTTGGCGTGCATCGCGTGTTCCGGGTTCGCCGCGGCTGTCACAGCCTCCCCGTACAGGCGGGTGATGTCGCCGATGTGGTTCGGCTTGCCGCCCTTCCCGTCGCCCAGCTCCTTGCGCTTGTCGCCCAGCGACTTCCGCATCTTCACCCACTGGTCGCGCGCGTCCAGCAGCACGACCTTGCCCTTGTGCTGGGCGTCCTTGCGGTTCGTCAGGATCCAGAAGTACGTGGAGATGCCCGTGTTGTAGAAGAGCTGGTCCGGCAGGGCGACGATCGCCTCGAGCCAGTCGTTCTCCAGGATCCAGCGACGGATCTCCGACTCACCCGAGCCCGCCGCGCCCGTGAAGAGCGGGGAGCCGTTGAAGACGATCGCGATGCGCGAGCCGCCCCCGCCCTTCACGTCCACCGGCTTCATCTTCGAGATCATGTGCTGGAGGAACAGCAGCGAGCCGTCGTTGATGCGGGGCAGGCCCGCGCCGAACCGTCCGGAGTCGCCGAGGTTCCTGTGCTCGTACTCGACTTCCTCCTTGACCTTCTTCCACTCCACGCCGAACGGCGGGTTGGCCAGCAGGTAGTCGAATGTCTCCCGCTTGTGACCGTCGTCCGAGAAGGAGTTGCCGAACGCGATGTTCTCCGGCTCCTGCCCCTTGATCATCAGGTCGGACCGGCAGATCGCCCAGGACTCCGGGTTGAGTTCCTGGCCGCTCACCTCGACCGTGGCGCCGTCGTTGTAGGCCTTGATGTGATCCTCGGCCGCGCTGAGCATGCCGCCCGTGCCGCAGGCGGGGTCCATGACCGTGCGTACGACTCCCGGCAGGCTCAGCGCGTCGCCGTCCGGGGCGATCAGCAGGCTGACCATCAGCTTGATGACTTCGCGCGGGGTGAAGTGCTCACCCGCGGTCTCGTTCGACTGCTCGGAGAAGCGGCGGATCAGCTCCTCGAAGATGTAACCCATGTTGTGGTTGGACACGGCCTCGGGGCGCAGGTCCAGGTCCGTGAACTTGCCGATGACCTGATAGAGCAGGTTCGCGCTGTCCAGCTTCCGGATCTGCTGGGCGAACTCGTACTTCTCCAGCACCTCGCGGGCGTTCGGCGAGAAGGCGCCGATGTAGATCTGGAGGTTCGTGGCCGCGTTGTCCGGGTCACCGGCGATCGACTTCAGCGTCAGGCTGCTCGTGTTGTAGAACGAGTGGCCCGCAGCCCGCGGAAGGAAGTAGTCCGGGTCGAGGTCCTTTTCCTTGCACCGGGTGACCTCCTCCGCGACCTTGTCGCGCGTTGGCTCCAACACGCATTCCAGGCGGCGCAGCACTGTGAACGGAAGGATGACCTTTCCGTAGTCGGACTGCTTGTAGTCGCCGCGCAGAAGGTCGGCGACGGACCAGGCGTGGTTCGCCAACTCCGTGTGCTTGCTGCTGTTCAAGGGATTCCCCGGTTTCCTTTCGGACCCCCCGCTCCGGTCTACGGGAGCGGGTACTGACAAGTGTGGTGGTTACGTGAAGGCCGTGGTGCCGGTTCAGGCCGATTCCGTGGATGCCCCGCTGCCCGCCGCCGCCGGAGCTGACGGCACCAGCCCGCCCCCCGTCAGCCCGCCGACCAGCAGCCGGGCCGTCTCCTCGGCCAGCTCCGTGGCGCGCGCGGCCTCGGTTCTCAGTGCGTGCACGCGGCGGAAGGCCTCGCCGTACCGTCTCTGCTCCTCCAGCGGCAGCAGCGGTACGCGCAGCCGGCCCGGACTGACGTGAAGCACCGTGCTGCCCGTCGACGCGCTCGCGATGTTCTCCTCCGAGCCCAGGAAGCCCCCCAGGAACCACGGATCGAGCCTTGCCGGATCCGGCCGGAACAGGTGGACCTGGTGGCCGAGCAGTGCCCCGGCGTCCGCGTCGTCCGCCACCCGGGCCATCGCGCCGCTGCCGCCCGCGACCGCCCGAACGAGTACGTCGCCCGCCGCGATCACCGGCGCCGAGTCCGCCCGCAGCCCGCTCGGGTCACCGGATGGCGCCGTGCCGCGCGCAATGTCCATGCCGGTGAGTACGGCAGTCACCGATGCTCCGTCACCAGAGACCTTGGAGTCCGGTGCCGTACGCAGCAACGTGAGCGCGCCGCCCCGGGACAGGTCCGACGCCGTCGCCGTGCGCCACTCGCGCGGGGCGAGACCGGCCGGGCCCCAGTCCGTGTAACCGGCCGCCCTGCCCAGTGACTTGGCGCCGGCGACGAGCCGTCGGCGTACGTCGTCCGCCTCCCGGGCCAGCTCCGCCGGGGCGATGTCCGTGCGCGAGGCGCGCACATGGCGGGCGGGGGAGAGGTCCACGACGTCGTCCAGGAGGTCGACCACCGGGACCGCGCGGGCGGTGCCCGGTTCGTCGGCGTACGCGTCCGGGTCCTTCGCGAAGGCCGACCACTGGGTGAGAGCAGTCTCCGCGAGAGCCGTCCAGTTCAGCGGGGCGCGGCCCGCGCGTGTGCCGGAGGCGGTGCCGCCCGTCCGCGTACCTCCACCCGTCGCCGTGTCGCCGCCCGCTCCCGCCGCCTCCGACGTGTCGACGAACAGGACCGAGGCATGCGCGGGGCCGGCCGGTTCGGGGCGTCGTAGCACCCAGATCTGCAGCCCCACATGGAACGGCGCCGCCGCCCCAGGAGGCAGCGCCACCACCGCGCGCAGGGCGCCGCTGCGGACCAGCTCCATGCGCACCCGGCGGCCGGAGGCGCGGGAGGCGGTGGCCGGGGGGAGGAGCAGCACGGCGTGGCCGCCCGGTACAAGGTGGGCCAGGGCGTGCTGGACCCAGGCGAGCTCGGACTCGGCGCGCGGCGGTACTCCGTAGGCCCAGCGGGCGTCGTACGCCAGCTCGTCGTGGCCCCAGTCGCGGTCGCCGTACGGCGGGTTGCACAGGACGGCGTCGACGGTGACCCCGCCGAACGCGTCCGCCCTGAGGCTGTCGCCCGTCCGGACCGTGATGTCCGCGTCCGGCGCGGCCAGCAGCAGGCTCACTGCGCTGCGCTGCGCCTGCACGGGGACGCTGTCCTGGCCGTACAGCACCGTCGTACCCCGCCGGGCGGCGGCAGAGAGCAGTGAGCCGCTGCCGCACGCCGGGTCCAGGACCCGCTCGTACGGTCCGGGCACCAGGCGGGCGACGAGGTCGGCGAGCTGCACCGGGGTGCGGTAGGTGCCGCTCGCGGCACTGTCCTCCAGCTCCCGTTCCGCCAGCACGGCCAGCGCCGCCTCGCCGCTCGCATCGTCCTGTACGCAGCGCAGCAGCGCTCGCAGGACGTCGACGTCAGAGGCCGCGAAGTGGACGGCCTCCGTGCCGGGGACCAGCTCCGCGAGGTCGGCCACCGCCCGGTCGGCGCGGGCGACGAGCTCGGCGTCGGACAGGCCGGCCAGTGCGGTGCGCTCCCCGGGAGTGCGCCGGGCCGTGGCCAGCACCAGGGGAAGCAGGGTGTTGGTCATGCCACCACCCGCGGGGTGCAGTCGCAGTGTGGTGCGCAGCTCCTCCGCGGGGTCGGCCGTCGAGGCGTGGCCCCGGGCGCCGAGCCACTTCTGCACGTCCACCAGGTCGTACAGCGGGCTGGAATCGGTGCCCCCGGACGGTGCCGGGAAGTCGTCGTGCCGACGGCGCCAGTTGCTGACGGTGGCGCGCGTGACCCCGGCGATGCGTGAGATCTCGGCGGCGGTCACCTGGGCGGGTGGCTGGGGCATGGCGGGAGTCCTGGGCCTCTCGGTAGCTGACAGCTCACAACCTACACCGTCGGTCAAACGCGTCAAGCTGTTTGACAATGCTTTCACGGCAGTGCTTATCTGGTGCTGCTTCCAAGCGAAGGTGCTCGGCCCGAGGGGGGTCCGAGGAACTCGCCGATCCCGTGGGGGGAATCGCCATGCGCATCACCATGCCGACCGCTGTCGTCGAAGGCACCCAGCTCACCGTCATGCCGTTCCGGGCGGACGCCGTGATCGGGACCATGTCCGTCCCGACACTCGTCCAGCTCGTTCCCTCGCCCCGCCGCGAGGAGGACACGAAGACGCTCAAGGCCGCCTCCGGCGCCGTGCGGCGTCACGCCGAACTGCGGTCGCTGGTGCAGCGGGCGCTGAAGTCCACGCAGAAGGGGAAGAACGTCGGCTCGTACGCCGAGTACATCGCCGACGGCGTCAAGGGCGAGCTGGGCGCCGGCTGGTCCACGCCGCCGATCACCTTCTGGCACGCCGGGCCGCTCGCCGCGCTCAGCGACGAACTGCTGCCCGGTACCGGACTGCGCACCCTGACCATCACGCCCGGCACCTCGGTCGTCGCCATCGACGGCGAGACCCAGACGACCGCCTGGCACGAGCTGTACGACGACCCGGAGCACTTCGGGCTCACGTACGCCGAACTCGCCACGATTCGTGTGCCGTTCGAGCTGTACGTCGACCTGAGCGTCGCCGACGCGCGGCAGATCTTCTACGACCGCAACGTCCAGGGCGTGGCCGTCGCGAAGAACCTGGCCATGTCCATGGACCAGCGGGACTTCGCCACCCGCCTCGCGCACCGGGTCGCCGACGCGGTCAAGGTGGACGTCGACGGCAAGCTCGTACCGTTCACCAAGCTCGTCAACGCCAGCAAGCGGCAGGTTGGCAAGAGCGACCCCGAGGTGATCACCCTCTCCGCTCTGCGGGCGCTGGTCATCACGGCGATCTACGGCCGCAACGGTCTCTCCCGGTCCGCGGAGACAGTCCAGGAGGACGAGCTGCCCGCCGGTACCGACGCCGGGCAGGTCGAGGGATGCGTCGTGCCGTTGCTCGCCCGGCTCATCGCCGAGCACAGCGCCCACTTCGTCTCGCGCAGCGCCGTCACCGCGCCCGCCGTGCTTGCCGGGCTGGGGATCGCCGTCCACCAGACGACGCCCTGGGCCGACCCGGCGAACGCCCTGAGCACCGACGCGCTGCAGCGGCTCCTGGCAGACATCCAGTGGGAGCGCGAGGCGCGCTACTGGGACGGCGTGGCCGCGAAGGCCAACGCCAACGGGCGCCTCAACTTCGCCGGTGGCGTGCGGGACTCCGGCGGCCGTGTCGCCGACGCGATGCTCTACCCGGGCACGGAGGCGGGGCGGCGCATCCGGGGGCATTGACCGGCCCCGTCCCGACCATCGACGCGCGACCATCGACGCGCGATCACCGACGCACGCTCACGACGACCAGGAGCCCACGCGATGAATCCCGACAGCCCGAAGCAGCCCGGCCCGGCCCGCCCCGCCAACGCCCCTTCCCTCGGCGCGTATCCGACTCAGTCCGTCCCGCAGCCGTACGGGGCGTTCCCGGGAGGATTCACGCCCCCGTCCGTCGCGCCTCCGAAGCCGTCGCGGGGCAAGAAGTGGCTCACCCACGGCGCGGTCGGTTTCGTCGCCCTGTTCCTCGGCGTCGGAATCGGCGCCTCGGACGACCAGGCCCAGGCCACGGACGCCGCCGGACCCGCACCGAAGGTGACCGTCACCAAGACCGCCACCAAAGAGGTGGAGGTGCCCGGGCCGAGGGTGACCGTGACCAAGACCGCCACGGTCACGGCCCCGCCGCCGAAGCCGCCGAAGCCCAAGGGGCCGCCCACCACCGTCGAAGGGGACGGCGAGTATCTGGTGGGGGAGGACATGAAGGCGGGGACCTACAAGACGGCAGGGCCCGACGGGGGCTTCGGGTGTTACTGGGAGCGGGCGAGCAACGCCAGCGGCGAGTTCGACGCGATCATCGCCAACGGCAACCTGGACGGGAGCGGCCGGGTCACCGTCAGCAAGGGCGAGGTCTTCAAGTCGACGCGCTGTCAGGAGTGGAAGCGGACGTTGTGACTTGAGCCTGCGGGGAAGGCTGAGGTGTGCCACCCCCGGACGTCGACACTTCTCGCTTCTACCGGAAACTGATGAGGTGGCCCTCGAAGGCGGGTCTGCCCAGGCTTACTTTCAGGGCGTTCACCTGTACCCCGGCGCCGTTCTGATCTCTGGACGGACGGGCTCCCACTGTTGGGCCAGCATGCGATGAAGGACCTGATGCTGGAGGACGTCAACCGGGCATAGGGCGAGTACCTGGGGCACTTGGGGCATCTGGCCCCGCACACGGAATACCCCAGAAGACCACCTACATGTGCTCACCCCTGCCTGCATGGAGGGCTGGAGCGGACGGATCGTTCAGCGTGCCGAGACGCCATGGGCACCCACGGGCCAGGAGGAAGCAGTAGTGACGTATTGCATTGACTTCGAGACCTCGGCGCCGCGATTCAGTCTGAGGACAAGGAGCAATTGACAGAGGCGGGTCGGGTCGTTGGGGCCCGACCAAAGATACGGATGCTGCGGTTGGTGTGAGCCATGGTGGGGGTCGGGCGCCCGGCCGGGCAAGCGTGGGAGATCTGCAACTGCTTCCACGCCGGATCGCTCACCAGCACGGACGCTTCGTGGCGGCTGGAACCCTACGAACAATGGCGCTGATCGACTCGCGGAAACCTCTGACGTTTCGGTGTCGGAAAATGTTCCGAGCTCGGAGCATAGATCCTGACGTCCCACTGAACCCGGATCCACCGGCTTGGTGTCTGTGGACACTCGTTCCTGAAACGAGGAAGTGCCTTGTGACCTGCGATGATGGGAGTTCTTGAGGCTTCCAGC
>NZ_JBHVCT010000036.1:0-59921 GCF_042803195.1 Streptomyces sp. NPDC057428 | reverse complement strand
GGACGCACTCCGGCCGGCCTGCTTCGCCTCAGGCCGGCCGGAGTGCGTCCATGGCGTGCCCGCCCGGTGCTCAGCCCTCCCAGGTCCAGTCGGCCACCTCGGGCAGGTCGCTGCCGTGCTCGCGGATCCAGTCGTGGTGGCGGGTCCTGACGTCCGCCATCGCCTGGCGTACGGCGACGGCGCGTACGCCCAGTCCCGGCACCCGGTCGATCACGTCCATGACCAGCCGGTAGCGGTCCAGATCGTTGCGCACCACCATGTCGAACGGCGTGGTGGTGGTCCCCTCCTCCTTGTAGCCCCGAACGTGCAGGTGCGGGTGGCCCGACCGGCGGTAGGCGAGGCGGTGCACCAGCCACGGATAGCCGTGATACGCGAAGATCACCGGCTTGTCCCGGGTGAAGAGCGAGTCGTACTCCGCGTCCGGCATGCCGTGCGGGTGCTCGTCGCGCGGCAGCAGCCGCGTCATGTCGACCACGTTGACGACGCGCACGGCGAGTTCGGGCAGGTGCTTTCGCAGGAGCTGCGCCGCGGCCATGGTCTCCAGCGTGGGCACGTCGCCGGCGCAGGCGAGCACGACGTCGGGCTCGCGGCGGCCGTCCTCGGTGCCCGCCCAGCCCCACGCCCCGGCACCGCGGGCGCAGTGGGCGCGGGCCTCGTCGAGTGTGAGCCAGTCGAAGCCAAGCTGCTTGCCCGCCACGATGACGTTGACGTAGTCCCTGCTGCGCAGCACGTGATCCGCCGTCGACAGCAGCGTGTTGGCGTCCGGCGGCAGATACACCCGGACGACCTCGGGGCTCTTGTTGAGGATGTGGTCGACGAAGCCGGGGTCCTGGTGCGAGAAGCCGTTGTGGTCCTGGCGCCAGACGTGCGAGGTGAGCAGGTAGTTCAGCGAGGCGATGGGTGCGCGCCAGTGCAGTCTGCGCGAGGTGCGCAGCCACTTGATGTGCTGGTTGACCATCGAGTCGACGATGTGGGCGAAGGCCTCGTAGGACGAGAACAGCCCGTGCCGGCCGGTGAGGAGGTAGCCCTCCAGCCAGCCCTGGCACAGGTGCTCGGAGAGGACTTCCATCACCCGGCCGTCGCGGACCAGGTGCTCGTCGGTCGGGAGGATCTTCGCCTGCCAGACCTTGCCGGTGACGTCGTAGAGCGCGCCCAGCCGGTTCGACTCGGTCTCGTCGGGCCCGACGACACGGAAGTCCCGGCGCCCGGCGGTGGCCGCCATGACATCGGCGAGCATGCCACCCAGCACCCGGGTGGGCTCGTGCAGGACGTTCCCGGGCTTGTCGACCCGTACAGCGTGGTCCTCGAGGGGCGGGAGCGGGAGGTCGCGCAGGAGCAGGCCGCCGTTGGCGTACGGCGTGGAGCCCAGCCGGGCCGTGCCCTCGGGGACGCACTCCAGGACCTGGGCCGTCGGCCGGCCGTCGGAGTCGAAGAGTTCGTGCGGCCGGTAGGAGCGCATCCAGTCCTCGAGCAGGCGCAGATGACCGGGATCCTCCCGCACTCCTGGCAGGGGGACCTGGTGGGCACGCCAGGTGCCCTCGACGGGCAGCCCGTCCACCTCCGCCGGGCCGGTCCAGCCCTTGGGTGTCCGCAGCACGATCATCGGCCACCGGGGCCGCTCGGAGACCCCCTCGTCCCGGGCCGCGCGCTGGTACTCCGCGATGCGGTCCAGGGCGTGGTCCATGGCCGCTGCCATCGCACGGTGGACAGCGGCGGGGTCGTCCCCCTCGACGTACACCGGGTCGTGGCCGTATCCGCGCAGGAGAGCGTCGAGTTCGTCCTCGGGCAGCCGGGCGAGCACCGTGGGGTTCGCGATCTTGTACCCGTTGAGGTGCAGGATCGGCAGGACGGCACCGTCGTGCACGGGGTCGAGGAACTTGTTGGAGTGCCAGGACGCGGCCAGTGGTCCCGTCTCCGCCTCCCCGTCCCCGACGACGCAGGCGACGAGCAGGTCCGGGTGGTCGAGGGCGGCGCCGTAGGCGTGGGCGAGCGCGTACCCCAGCTCACCGCCCTCGTGGATCGATCCCGGGGTCTCCGGGGAGACATGGCTGGGCACACCACCGGGGAAGGAGAACTGTTTGAACAGCAGGCCCATCCCCGCGCGGTCACGGCTGACGTCGGGGTACGTCTGCGAGTAGCTGCCCTCCAGCCACGCGTTGGCGAGAACCGCGGGTCCGCCGTGGCCGGGCCCCCAGACGCAGACGGCCTGCCGGCCGCGGGCCTTGACGACCCGGTTGAGGTGGGTGTGGACCAGGTTGAGGCCCGGTGAGGTCCCCCAGTGACCGAGCAGCCGCGGCTTGATGTGTTCGGGGGCCAGCGGCTCGTCCAGAAGTGGGTTGGCCATCAGATAGATCTGGCCGACCGCGAGGTAGTTGGCCGCCCGCCAGTGCGCGTCGAGTGCCGCCAGCTCGTCGTCGGACAGGACGGATGACGCGGGCGGTGTTCGGGCTTCGGTCATGAAGTGTGTCTCCTAGCTGGCGTCCGGGTCGGGGCCGTACCAGACGGTGGTCGCGTTGCAGAACTCGCGGATGCCGTGCCCAGCGAGCTCCCGGCCGTAGCCGGAGCGCTTCACGCCACCGAACGGCAGCGCGGGGTGCGATGCCGTCATTCCGTTGAAGAAGACGCCGCCCGCCTCCACGTCGCGGACGCAGCGGTTCATCTCCGCCTCGTCACGCGTCCATACGTTGGAACTGAGTCCGAAGGGGGTGTCGTTGGCCAGATCCACCGCCTCGTCGAGGTCTGCCACGCGGTAGAGCGTCGCTACCGGTCCGAAGGTCTCCTCGCGGTGGATGCGCATCTGCGGGGTGATACCCGCGAGCACGGTGGGCTCGTAGAACCAGCCACGGTCCATGCCCTGCGGGCGCCCGCCCCCGCACAGCACGGTGGCGCCCTTGCCCAGGGCGTCGTCGACGAGCTCCTCCAGGTCGGTGCGGCCCTGCTCGCTGGAGAGCGGGCCCACGTCGGTGGACTCCTCGAGCGGGTCGCCGACCGTCAGGGCACGCATCCCCGCGGTGAAGCGCTCCGCGAAGGCGTCGTACACGTCGGCGTGCACGATGAAGCGCTTGGCCGCGATGCAGGACTGTCCGTTGTTCTGCACGCGGGCGTTCACCGCCGTGTCGGCGGCCTTCTCGACGTCGGCCGAGGGCAGCACGATGTACGGGTCGCTGCCGCCCAGTTCCAGGACCGTCTTCTTCACCTCGTCGCCCGCGACGGAGGCGACCGCCCGTCCGGCCGGCTCGCTGCCGGTCAGCGTCGCTGCGACGACCCGGGGATCGCGCAGGACCGCCTCGACGGCGCCCGAGCCGATGAGGAGTGTCTGGAAACAGCCTTCGGGGAAGCCGGCCCTGCTGAACAGGTCCTCGATGTAGAGGGCGGTCTGCGGCACGTTCGATGCGTGCTTGAGCAGACCGGTGTTACCGGCCATGAGCGCGGGCGCGGCGAAGCGCATGACCTGCCAGAGGGGGAAGTTCCACGGCATCACGGCGAGCACGACACCCAGCGGGCGGTAGTGCACCCGGGCGCGCGAGGCACCGGAGTCCTTGACGTCGGTCTCGTCGGGGTGTTCATCGGCGAGCAGGCGCTCGGCGTTGGCCGCGTACCAGCGCATCGCCTTGGCGCACTTGGCAGCCTCGGCGCGGGCGGCCTTGACCGGCTTGCCCATCTCTGTGGTCATGGTGCGGGCGATGTCCCGCCGGTCCTCGTCGAGGAGATCCGCAGCCTGGTTCAGCAGGCGGGCGCGTTCGGCGAAGTCCGTCGTGCGATAGCTGCGGAACGCCCGGTGGGCGGCCGCGAGCCTGCGCTCGGTCTCCCGCTCGTCCAGTGCGTCGAAGGTCCTGAGCGTCTCACCGCTCGCGGGATCGACCGTCGCGATGGGCATGGGTGTTCCTCCTTGCATCGTTCTTCGACCGTGCGGTGCCACGCAGCCGGGCGCAACGCGGCCCCTCGCACACGCGTACCCGGCCGGCGCGGATCATGCGTGCCCGGGGCACGCCGTCCGCACCGGCCGGGCCGGATCGGGGCCGTTCGTCACACGAGTTCGGCGACCGGGGTGCTGCGGGAGGTACGGCCGCCCGGGAGCGGCGTACGCGGGAGCAGCTCGGTGGTGCACGGGGACTCGGCGTAGCGCGTGAACCAAACGACTTTGCCGCCCGCGGTCCGGCAGGTGCCCCAGCTGTCGCTGAGGGCCATGACGCGGCTGAGACCGCCGCCGCCGCCGTCGAGAAGCCGGGGCATCCGGGCGTCGTCGTCGGCCACGGACACCGTCAGGTGCCGGCCGGTCCAGCGCAGCTCGAGGACGCAGCGGTCCTCTTCGCCGACGTGCTGCCGGACGTTCGTCAGGAGTTCTTCGGCCGCCCGGCACACCGGCCGGACGTGCAGGTCGAGACTCCAGTGACGAAGGTGCGCGGCGACTATGCGCCGCATCTGCGAAATGCGCTCTGCCGACACCTGCAGTTCGACCGAATAGTGCCGGTCGAGTGGAACGGTCATCGTCGAGGCTCCTCACCGCGAGGCCCACGTGCTTCACCCCGTCTGTACCAACGACCCCCGAACACGAAGCGTGAGCTTTGGTCACTTCTGGTCACTCCTCAGGGTGAGCCCGAATGGCCGGTCTCGCAACCGAGGGGGTCAGGTTCGTCCACCTGGTGTGCCCAGCAGACCTGTGCATCTCCTCGCTCCGCCCGTCGAGGTCACCCGGGAGCAGGTCAAATTGCTGTTGCCACGCTAAAGGATCTTCACCAAGGTGGTGGCCGGCAGGCCGGGCAGCGTCGGAAGGGTTCCGATGCCGCGCCTGAGACGCTCCGGCCGGTCTTCTGCGCGATGATTGACGGACGAGTCATCCCCGCAGCAGACATGAGCCGGTTCCGCAGGGCCGGTTCGAAAGGGGCGGCAGCCATGCCTGCTTACGGAACGAAGAGATCAACCGCCGCCTTGCTCGCCGCACTGACGCTCGCCATCACCGCGGCCTGCGGCAGCTCTGATGGAGGGAAGACGACTCCTCAGACATCCGCACCTCGCGCCGACGTCCTCGCCGTGAAGATCGACAACGTAGCCGCGGCCCGGCCCGCGACCGGACTCGAGAAGGCCGACATCGTCTACGTGGAGCAAGTGGAGGCAGGTCTCAGCCGCATACTCGCCGCTTACTCCTCTGACGTGCCGTCGGTCATCGGCCCCGTACGCAGCGCTCGCGAGACAGACCTGGAGCTACTCCGGCAGTTCGACGAGCCCACGCTCGCGTACTCGGGCGCCCAGTCCGCCCTCCGGCCGTCAATCGAAGCGGCCCCCCTCGACGCGCTGCCGCCGTCGAAGGCACCGGATGCCTATTTCCGCAGCGGGGACCGCGCGGCACCGCACAATCTGTATCTGCGTCCAGGGAAGATCCCGCACGCCTCCACCGGCGTGAACGCGGCTGAGGACATCGGGCTCCGCTTCGCTGTGCCGCCCTCCGGCGGCACCCCCGTCAACGGGCGCACCGTGTCGTACCCGTCGGCACGCTTCACCTTCACCTGGGCTGCCGACCGGGACCGGTGGCTCGTGAGCATGGACGGCACTCCGGCCCGTACGACCTCAGGGGACCGGCTCGGAGCAGCCACAGTGGTCCTACAGGATGTGGACGTGCAGCCCTCACGCTTCCGGGACCGAGGGGGAAACACCTCACCCTTCAGCGCGACCGTGGGGTCCGGCTCGGCAGCCGTGCTGCGTGACGGCAAGTCGTACGACGTGGCATGGGAGCGGAACACCGCCGAGTCAGCCACCGACTTCACCACCAAGGACGGCAAGCCTATGACGTTCGCGACCGGCCAGGTCTGGATCGTGCTCGTACCGAAGTGACCCGGGGCCCCGAGTCGACACGTGCGGACTCCGGCGGCCCCGGTGACGCGAACGGCTCCGGCCCAGGCGACACGAGCGGGGTTGTGGGCTCTGTGTTGCCCCTGACATGCGCAGCGGGTGGCTGAGGCTGTCAGCGCTGGAGCCCTTACGTGATCTCCCGGGGATAATGTCGACGCTGGCGTAGTGGCGGACGGCTGAGGGGACATGGCGGTGGTTGGAGGGGTCAGTACGGACGGCGGTCGGCTCCCGGCGCTGTGCGCGCCGCGGTTCGTCGGCCGGGACGGTGAGATGGACACGCTCGGATCGGCGCTCGGACGCACCCCCGTGGTCGTCCTGATCGACGGGGAGTCGGGCATCGGCAAGACCCGACTGCTGCGCGAGGTCCTGGCGTTCCAGGCGGAGCAGGGGCGGCGGGCCCTGGTCGGCGCCTGCCTGGAGTTGCGGGTGCCGTACACCCTCGGGGCGGTGGTGGACGCGGTGCGCGACGGCCTCGACAACGTTGCCGGGTTGCGGCTGAGCGGCCTGGGCGGGGCACTGAGGCCGCTGTTCCCCGAGTGGGCCGACGACCTTCCTCCGGCCCCGGAGGCGCTGGAGGACGCCACCGCTGCCCGGCACCGGCTGTTCCGAGCCTTCGTCGAGGTCCTCGGCCGGCTCGACGTGGCGGTCCTCGTGTTGGAGGACCTCCACTGGGCCGACGAGACGACGCTCGAATTCCTGCTGTTCCTGGTTTCCCGGCGGCCGCAGCCGGTGAGCGTGGTGCTGACCTTCCGCCGGGACGAAGTGCCGCCTGACTCCCTGTTGTGGCGGCTGTCCTCCCGGGTGCCTTCCGACGCCCATGCGGTCAGGCTGACGCTGGGGCCGCTGGATGTCGACGAGACCGCCTCGTTCGTCTCGTCGATGTTGGCCGGTGAGCACGTGTCGGCCGAGTTCGCGGCCTTTGTTCACGAACGCACAGAGGGCGGGCCGCTGGCCGTGGAGGAAACGGTTCGGCTGATGCACGACCGGGCGGATCTGATCCGTCGGGACGGCGGGTGGGCACGGCGTCGACTGGACCGTATCGAGGTTCCGCCGACGATCCGCGACGCCATGCTCGAACGCGTCCAGCGGCTTCGGCCCGACACCCGCACCGTCCTCTACGCGGTGTCGGTGCTGTCCGGCCCGGCCGACTACGGGACACTCCGCGAGCTCACCGGTCTGCCGGAGGAACGGTTCGAGGCGCTGGCGGCCGAGGCGCTCGGGTGCGGCCTGCTGCGCGAGGACAGGCCCGGGCAGTGGGCGTTCCGGCATTCGCTGGCGTGCCATGCCGTGTACGACACGATCCCGGCCGGGGAACGGCGTGCCATGCACCTGCGGGCGGGCCGGGCGCTGGAGCGGTGGCCGCTGCCCCCCGTGGCGCAGTTGGCCCGTCATTTCCGGCTGGCCGGCGACGTCGAGGCCGCGTGGCGGTACACGGAGGAGGCTGCCGACCTCTGTGTGCAGTCCGGGGACGTGGCCACCTCGGCGCTGCTGATGCACAGCCTGGTCGCCACCGTCTCGCTCCCCGCCGCCGTACTGGTACGGCTGGTGACGAAGATTCAGTTCCAGGCGCTGTCCGGCTCCGACCCGTACTCGGCGATCATCGAATCGCTGCGTTCGGCCCTCGGCGGCCAGGTTCTGACGCCGGTGGAACAGGCGTCGGTCCGCTTCCAGGTCGGCCGGGTGCTCATGGTGGCGGGCGAGATCGAGGCGGGCCGCCGCGAGATCCTCACAGCGGTGCCCCACCTTTCGCCGGGATCACCTGAGACGGCGCGCGCCCGCGTGCTGCTGGCCCTGCCCCTGGGGGACCCACGACCCGTATCGGAGCACCTGCGCTGGCTGCGGGAGGCGCCGGCGCTGACGCCGTCGATGGCTTCCCTCGACCGACTGCACTTGTCCGTGGAACGCGCGTTCGCGCTGCTCATGCTGGGTGAGGAGGCCGGATGGGCCGCGGCCCGCGAGATCCCGGACGACGTCGTGGATCCGCGAGCGGCGTCCATCGTGGCCAGCGGCCATACGAACGTCGGCGAGGAGGCGACGCGGTGGGGGCGGTACGACGAGGCACGGGCGCGACTGGCCAAGGGGCGGACCGTCGCCGAGCGACACCACCTCCTCGACTACCTCGACAGCATCGCCTCCTCCCGGGCCCACCTCGACTGGTTCACCGGCGCCTGGTCGGGACTCGCTGAGCAGACGGCGCGGCTCGTCGACGACGACAGCGGTGTACGGCTGAAGGACCGGTGCGAAGCGGCACTGGTGGCGGGCTTGCTGCAGGCCGCCGCCGGAGACCGCGACGCGGCGACGGAGCGGCTGCGTTTCGCCGCGCGCGATGACCAGCAACGCATCGAAGCCGCGGCCGCGCTGGCCCAGTTGAGCCTGCGTGACGGGAACGTCGACGAGGCGCTGCGCCTCACCGACGAGCCCGCCGAGATCGCCGTCGGCGGCGGACTGTGGTCCCGGGCCGTCGAGTTCGCCCCGGCGCGCACCGGGGCCCTGGTCGCCGCCGGTCGGTTCGCTCGCGCCACGGACGTGGTGAACACCTTCGAAGCGGCGTTGGGCGACAGGGACGCTCCAGCGCCGCAGGCGTCCTTGGTCCTGTGCCGGGCGATCCTCGCGGAAGCCGACGGCCGCCTCGCGGACGCCGCCACGCTGTTCGCCCGTGCGGCCACCGCGTGGGAGGCACTTCCGCGCCCGTACGACGCGCTGCTCGCCCGGGAACGCTCCGCCCGCTGCCTGCTCGCGGAAGGCAGGGACGAGGCCGGGCTGTCGCTGCTGTCCGGCGTCGCGCGGGCGCTGGCGGAACTCGGCGCCCCCAACGACGCCGACCGGATCATCCGGTTTCTCAACCTGCGGGGAGGGGAGGTCCCCGCGGTGACGCGCGGCCGAGGGCGTCCCGGCTACGGCAACCGGCTCTCGCCGCGGGAGCTGACAGTGGCACGGCTACTGACCGAAGGACTGACGAACCGCCAGATAGCAGAGGCTCTCGTGGTGTCGGCGCAGACGGTCGCCAGTCAGGTGAAATCGGCGATGCGCAAACTGGACGTGACCTCGCGCACAGCACTCGCGGTCAGGGTCGTCGAGTCGGGCCTCGTCGGCGCAGTGAGGCAACCGTCCCCGGGCGACGAGTGAATGAGGCCCGACGTTGCGGGGACGAAGAAAAATCGGTGAAGGGGCGGCGGAATTAAATCCCGCATCTGACGGATCGCGCCGGCAGCCGGCCTGATCGCACACTCGTCGCCATGCAGCCCGCCGAACCACCGACGCCCGCGCCAGCGGCCGACCCACCCGAACCTGAAGAGGGTTCCCAGGGTGAACCTGCTCCGGCCGGGCCGCCGCTCGGCCCGGTGTACGCCGCCACCACCGACAGCGCGGGGGCTGGTGCCCACGACCTAGGCGAGTACGAACCGCTCTAGTGCCGCACCAGGAAAGCTCGTTGGGACCATACCGGGCTCGTGGGCCCCGGCCTCGAACCTCTCCGCGTGATCGCCGGTCGGCGCGGCTGCGCCCTGCCTCGCTCCTCCACCGCGAGATCCGAAGCACCGGACCCCGCTCCCTCATCCGGCCTCCCGCACCGGGAGTCCCCTCCGCCGATAAGCGTCGTCCCGCACGCCTCCCCGACGTGCCTCTCCCCCCTGTTCCCCGTCCTTCCTCTCACAGGAGACCCATAGATGAGGCCAAGCGCAAGAAGGCGCAGCGGCAGACGCCGGGGCGCGGTGACCGTCGGTCTGACCGTCCTCGGCATGCTCGTGTCGACGACGGCGACCCACGCCGCCGAACCGGCCCCGCGGACAACGCCATCCGGTGTCGCACCGGCGAACAGCCCTGTGGCGATCGCCGACGACGACCTGGCGCGGGTGATCTCCGCGTCCGGGGGATCGGTCACAGTCACTCTGATCACAGGCGACAGGGTGCACGTCGGTGTCGATGACGACGGCAAGCCGGTCGTCCGCGACATCGAGGGCGCGGCTCGGCCCGACGGGCCCCCGGTCGTGTTCCACACCATCACCCGCCAGGGCAAGGTGTACGTCGTGCCGGACGACGCCCTCGCGCTCGTCGGCAAGGGAGTGCTCGACTGGGGTCTCTTCGACCTGAGCCGGCTCGCGACGCTCGCCGCGGCGGGCAAGGGCGGCAAAACGCCGGTGCTCGTCACCTACACCGGCGCGGCCGGCGCCGACACGACGCGGAAGTTCGCCGGGGCGTCCGGCGGCAGGGCACTTCCCAGCATCAACGGACGCTCGATGAACATCGCCGGCGGCGGACGGTGGTGGCAGGGCGTGCGGGGGAAGACGGATCCCGATTCCGCCGCCACCCGGTCCGCAGGCTCCCTGGCCGGGGTCAAGAAGGTCTGGCTCAACGGCATGTCCAGGGTCGACCTCGATCAGTCGGTCCCGCAGATCGGCGCGCCTGTCGCCTGGGAGCGGGGCTACGACGGCACCGGCGTGAGCGTGGCGGTGCTGGACACCGGTATCGACCCCACCCACCCGGACGTGGCCGGAAGGATCGCCGGACAGGTCGACTTCACCGGCAGTCCCACGGGCATCAAGGACGGGCACGGACACGGCACGCACGTGGCGTCCACGGTCCTCGGCAGCGGCGCCGCGTCGAAAGGGCTGCGCAAGGGCGTCGCCCCTGGCGCCAAGCTGCTGGTCGGCAAGGTCTGCGACGACAACGGGCAGTGCCCCGACGACGGGATCATCGCGGCCATGGACTGGGCCGCCCACTCGGGGGCCAAGGTCGTCAACATGAGCCTCGGCGGTGAGCCCACCGACGGCACCGACCCGATGAGCCTGGCGCTCAACGAGCTCAGCCGTACCACCGGGACCCTGTTCGTGGTCGCGGCCGGCAACTCCGGCTTCGTCGCCCAGAAGGTGGTCTCTCCTGGCTCCGCCGACGACGCCCTGACCGTGGCGGCCGTCGACAAGAACGGCGACATGGCCAACTTCTCCAACCGCGGACCGCGGATCGGGGACGGAGCCGCCAAGCCGGACATCGCGGCTCCGGGCGTCGACATCGTCGCGGCACGCGCCGCCGGCACGGCCATGGGTACCGTGGTGGACGAGTTCTACACCGCGTCCAACGGGACCTCGATGGCCACACCGCACGTGGCGGGCGCCGCGGCCATCGTCGCGCAGCAGCACCCGGAGCTGACCGGTCAGCAGATCAAGTCGCTGCTGATGGACACCGCCGGCGACCTGGGGCACGACCTGTACGCCCAGGGCACCGGCCTGGTGGACCTCGCGGCCGCGACCAATCCGCGGGTCGTCCCGAGGGGGAACCTGAACTTCGGCCGCCTGGCCTACCCTCACGCGGCGGTGACGAAGAAGATCACGTACACCAACCGCGGTGACGAGGCGACCACGTTGCATCTCACGATGCCGGTCTCCTACGCCGACGGCCGACCCGCCGCGGCAGGCCTGTTCACCCTCAGCACGAACAAGGTGACCGTCCCCGCCAACGGGTCCGCCGAGGTGTCGGTGACGCTCGATGGCAGGGTGCTCGGCGCCGACGGGGCCTACGGCGGCTACAACGGGCTGCTGAGCGCCCGGGACGACTCGGGCGCGATACGGCTGAGTTCGGGAGTCCACACCTTCGTCGAGGCCCAGAAGTTCCCGCTGACTCTGAACGTCGTCGTCCCGGCGGGTGCCACCGACGTCCGTTACGGCACCACCACCATCATGCCGGTCGACGACCAGGTACACCTGCACGCGGGCTCCAACTACGAGGTCGGCGCGGACACCGTGACCGAGCAGCTCTTCCGCGGCACCTACGCGGCGGAGATGTCGGTCAGCTGGCGGGACGCGAGCGGCGAGTGGCAGCAGGCCAACCCGATGGCACCGGAGGTCAGCCTCACCAAGGCGACCACGGTCACGCTGGACCTGCGCAAGGCCAAGCCGCTGCGCGTGCGGTATCCGGAGTCCACCGAGACCTACACGGCGTCGAGCACCGTCAACCGGGTTTCGGAGACCGGGGCATGGGGGACGATCACGGTTCTCACGACCGAGTACAAGGCGCGTGAACCGCACTGGTGGGTCCTGCCCACGGGCAAGGTGAGCGAAGGCACCTTCACCCACGACTTCTACAGCTCGCGAACGACTCCCGTCGTCACCATGCGGACCACCGGCGGCGGTGCCCCCCTCAACCTGTCCGTCCGGTACGGGACCCCGGACGCCGTGGTGACCGAGACGCAGGGATGGCTGCGCGACAATGGGGACCCGAGCACCCGCGAAGCCGCGATGCCCGTTCCCCGACTGCCGGTCAAGGGCCACCTGCAGGTGGTCCACGCCGGCACCGGGTCAGCCGCCGAACTGGCGGACGTCAACGCCCGGGGCAAGCTCGTACTCCTGACACCGACCGATATCTGTCAGAGCACATGTGACTTCCCGAAGCTCCGGGACGAGCGGGTGGCGGCCGCTGCCGCAGCCGGCGCGGCCGGCGTGCTGGTCGCGGCACCGGACCTCACCTCGCTGGGACGGACCTCGGACTTCGACCAGTGTGCGGACGGCCCGCAGAGCTGCCCGGCCGTCCAGCCGTACGCCGCACTGCCCCTCGTGACCGTGCCCTACACCGAGGCGGAAGGCCTGATCAAGCGGATCAAGGCCGACCGGTCGCATGTCCGGATCAGCCTCGGCGGCAGCGTCGTACCGAGGGCGTACGCCGCCAGGTACCACGATGAGGGACAGATCCGGCCGAACGCCTACCGGGTCGGCAAGGACGATCTCGACCGGGTCGACCTCTCCTTCCACGGCGCACGGCCCGGAGTGGTCCACCAGCTGAGTTGGAGGCAGTACTTCCAGGGCAACCCCACCACCTCACACGTGGCCCTTCCGCAGCCGTTCACGCGGCAGACCGTGACCGCCTTCGTCAAGCGGCAGGACGACGCCATCAACAGCTTCACCGCGTCGTGGGCCGACCAAGGGGCGGACTTCTTCATGGAGCACAACCGCTCCGAGATGAACGACCTGCTCCTCACCGGCAGGAACGAGATCCACTGGAACGCGGGGCCGGCCGTACCAGGTGCCGTGCCTCAGGTGCGGACCAAGTCCGGCTTCTCGGTCGCGGCCGGACCGTGCGCGGGCTGCCGGCAGGGCGACAGCTTCTACCCCACGTTCTACCTGACGGGCAGCGGCGGTGGTCGCCAGGCGCTGATCGGCATCGTCGACGACGAGCTTCTCCAGCACGACTTCAGCGAACTCTCGAGCTGCGGGAAGACTCCCTCGCCCACCGTGCCGAACCTCGATTCCACCTGCGACTTCACACTGCTGGACGCGTCCGGTGACAAAGTCGGGCGTCGCACGGAGCACCTCCCCGACCAGGGCTGGGACAGCCTGTGATGGCACTCGAAACCGCTGAGGAGACCAACGCGATGAACACCCCTGTGCCGTCGGCACGGCGCCGCGGAGGGGCCCTCATGCTCCTCGCGGCCGCGGCGATGCTGGCGCTGTCCGGCTGCAAGGGCGGTGACCTCGTCTCGTACGACCTTCCGGCGAAGTCGGCCCGGTACACCTTCGAGGCGACGACCAACGACGTCAGGACGGTCTGGCGGTACACCTCCGCCACGGCGACCGAGGACGACATCCCGAAGAACAACCCGTGCATGGGCGATGTGGTCGCCAGCAATCGGGCGGCCTGCCGCCCGGAGCCGCTGATCTTCCTGCGCTACGACTTCGATCTGGCCCTGGACAACACCGTCAGGGCGGGGGAGGCCCACGAGATCACCGTCGTCGGCTACTACCAGGAGCGCCTCACTGCCCTGCCCAAGGTGACATCGCTGAAGGTGGAAAGCACTTTCGACGGGGGCAGGACCTGGCGCCCGTCGACCACCAGGGCCACCGGAAGGAACACCTTCACCACGACGATCAAGAACCCTCGGCGGGACCAGGCCGCCCAGGGCGTCGGACTGAGGATCAGCGCGACCGACAGCCAGGGCAACACGGTCAAACAGACCATCCCCACGGCCTACACGCTGCGCTGACGACAGCCCCCCCCCCCCCACGGCTGACAGAACGGGGCGAGACCTGGTCTCGCCCCGTTCTCGCGTGGCGCGGAGCGCGGCACCTGGCCGGTGCTCTGGCGCGAGCACCCTGGCGACGGGACGGGCCTCGTCACCTGCCGTCACGGCAGGTAGGGCAGCAGCTTGTCCGGGGTGAGGGGGAGCGCGCGGAGCCGTGCACCGGTGGCGTGCCGCACGGCGTTCCCGATCGCGGCGGCCGTGCCGACGATGCCGATCTCGCCGATGCCCTTGCTTCCCATGGGGTTGAGGTGGGGGTCGTCCTCGTCGATCCAGTGCGCCTGGATGTCAGGGACGTCCGCGCACGACGGCACGTGGTAGGAGGCCAGGTCGCTCTCTGTGTAGTCCCCGAAGACCGGGTCCATGGTGCTGCCCTCGGTGAGGGCCATGCCCAGCCCCATCACCATGCCGCCGATGAACTGCGACCGCGCCGTACGGGAGTTGAGGATGTGCCCTGCGGCGTAGACGCCGAGCAGCCTGCGCACCCGCACCTCACCCGTGAGGGAGTCGACGGCCACCTCCGCGAAGTGGGCGCCGAAGGCGTGGCGCGCGTACGGGGGCTCCTTCTCCGTCTCCTCACCGGTGTCGGCGGTGACGGTGATGCCCCCGGGCGGTACCGGCCCGCCGTGCCCGGCCAGCCTGGCACGCAGGGCGGTGGCCGCCTTGTGCACGGCCGATCCCCAGGAGGCCGTACCCGAGGAACCCCCGGCCAGGGGTGCGGTCGGCAGGTCGCTGCTGCCGATGTCGATCCGCACGTCCTCCGGTGGTACGTCCAGGACCGATGCCGCGATCTGCGCGAGGACGGTGCGGGCCCCTGTACCGATGTCGGTGGCATTGACGCCGATCCGGTAGGAGCCGTCCGATGCCGCGTGGGCGGACGCGGCCGACTTCGACACGAGCACGGGATACGTCGCCGACGCGACCCCGGTGCCGAGCAGCCATGGACCCTCCTCACGGGACGCGGGCTGCGGGTCCCTGCCGGACCAGCCGAACATCCGGGCACCCTCGGTGAGACAGGCCGCGAGGTTACGGCTGCTGAAGGGAAGGCCGCTGTCGGGTTCGGTCTGCGGCTCGTTGCGCAGCCGGAGCTCGACCGGATCCATCCCGAGGGCGTTGGCCAGTTCGTCCATGGCCGACTCCAGCGCGTACATCCCGGAGGCCTCTCCCGGCGCGCGCATCCAGGAGGGGCTGGGCACGTCGAGGGGCACGACCATGTGAGCGGTGCGGCTGTGGGGCGATGCGTACATGATGCGGGCGGGAACGGCGGCCTGCTCGACGAACTCCTTGATCCGCGAGGTCTGCGTCACGACCTCGTGCGAGACGGAGGTGAGCACGCCGTCGCGGCCGGCGCCCAGCCGCACCCGCTGGAGGGTGGGTGCGCGGTGGCCGACGACCGCGGCCATGTACCGCCGGGGAAGGGCGAGCTGGACCGGCAGCCCGGTGTGCAGCGCGGCCATCGCGGCGAGGACGACCTGAGGGCGGGGAGTGCCCTTGGAGCCGAACCCTCCGCCCACGTGCTCGGAGACGACGGTGACGGCGTCCGGACCGAGGCCCAGGGCCTGGACGAGGGCGTCGCGCACCGTGGAGGATCCCTGGCTGGAGTCGTGGACGGTCAGGTGCCCGCCCTCCCACACGGCGGTCGAGGCGTGGGGTTCCATCGGGTGGTTGTGCAGACCGCCCAGGGTGTAGGCCGCGTCGATACGCACGGGTGCCGCGTCGAACGCCGCACCGGCGTCACCCCGTTCCCGCAGACCCGGGAAGCCGCCGTTGGCCTCGTCCGGGACGCGGAGGCCCGCGTGGTCCTCCGTGAGAACGACGTCGTGCCCGGTGGTGGAGTACTCGACGTGTACCGCGGCGGCACCGGCTCTGGCCGCCTCCGTGCTCTCCGCGAGGACGAGGGCGACGGGCCAGCCGCGGTGCGGTACCCGGTCGTTCTGGAGCACGGCGAGGATGGGGTCGTCCGGCTCGTTCAGCTTCGGCGCGTTGTCGTGCGTCAGGACGGTGTGCACCCCCGGCAGCGTGAGCGCGTCGGCCGTGCGGATCGCGGTGACCCGCCCGCTCGGGACGGCGGCGGGCACGATCCAGCCGTGGAGGAGGCCGAGCCTGGTGTGCTCCGCGGCGTATCGGGCGGTACCGGTGATCTTGTCCCGGCCTTCGCGGCGTACGACGGGGGCACCCAGCGGCTGCGGGGAACGGCTCATGGCGTAGGACCTCGGTTCGTCGTGTGTTCGGCCGGAGAGCAGGCGGGCGGGACCACTGCGGCGGATCAGGCGGTCGCGGCCCGGGAGCTGAGTTCGGTGAGGGCGCCGACGGCAAGCCTGCGGGCCAGGTCCACCTTGAAACCGTTGTCGCGCAGGGGAACGGCGGCCACGAGTTCGGCGTCGGCCGCCCGGGCGAAGGTCTCCCGGGTCGCAGGCGCGCCTCGCAGTACGTCCTCCGCGGCCCGTGCGCGCCACGGCCGGTGCGCGACGCCGCCGAACGCGAGCGCGCCGTGCTCGACGTGGCCGTCGCGCACGCTCAGCACGGCGGCGACGGAGACCAGTGCGAAGGCGTAGGAGGCGCGGTCCCTCGCCTTGCGGTAGAGGGAGCCGGCAGCGGCGACGGGGGGCGGGAGCACCACCTCGGTGATCAGTTCGCCGGGCCTGATCATGGTGTCCTGGTCGGGATTGTCGCCGGGCAGCCGGTGGAAGTCCGTCACGGGCACGGTCCGCTCCCCCTCGGGCCCGTACAGCCGGACGCCGGCGTCGAGCGCCGCGAGCGCGACGGCCATGTCGGAGGGGTTGGTGGCGACGCAGTCCTGCGAGTGGCCGAGCACGGCGAGGTCACGGTGGGCCCCCCCGCGCGCCGGGCAGCCGGAGCCGGGGACACGCTTGTTGCAGGGTTTGGAGACGTCCTGGAAGTACGGACACCGGGTGCGCTGCAGTAGGTTCCCGCCGGTGGTCGCGGTGTTGCGGAGCTGCCCGGAGGCACCCGCGAGCAGTGCCTGCGACAGAGCGGGGTAGTTCTTACGCACGTCGGGGTGGGCGGCCAGGTCGCTGTTGCGTACGGTCGCGCCGATCCTGAGGCCGCCGTCATCGGTCCGGGTCACCAGGTCGAGGGGCAGCCGGCTGACGTCGATGAGAAGGCCGGGCGATTCGACCCCGAGCTTCATCAGGTCGACGAGGTTGGTCCCGCCGCCGAGAAAGCGAGCGCCGGGATGGCCCGCCCCGGCGCGTACGGCTTCGGCCACGGTGGCGGGGCGCTGGTAGGCGAAGGGTTTCACGAAGCCACGTCCTCGATCGCTTCGACGATGTGGGGGTAGGCGCCGCACCGGCACAGGTTGCCGCTCATCCGTTCGCGGATCTCGTGGGCGCCGAGGGGTGCTGGTCCGTCATCGGCGAGACCGGAGGGCGGCGTGACGTGGGAGGGGAAGCCGTCCTCGGCCTCGGCGAGCATGCCGACCGCCGAACAGAGCTGTCCGGGGGTGCAGTAGCCGCACTGGAGCGCGTCCCGCTCCAGGAAGGCGGACTGCAGCGGGTGCAGCCGGTCACCGTCGGCCAGCCCCTCGACCGTGGTGATGCGGGCGTCCGACTGGGCGACGGCGAGCAGCAGACAGCTGTTCGCACGCCGGCCGTCGACGAGCACGGTGCAGGCACCGCACTGGCCGTGGTCGCAGCCCTTCTTCGCTCCCGTGAGCCCGAGGTGCTCGCGCAGCATGTCCAGCACGGTGGTCCGGTGATCGAGCGTCAGGGTGTACGACGTGCCGTTGACGTGCAGCGTGAAGGTGGAACGGTCGTCGGGGACCGGCACGGGTGCAGTGTCCGTGCCGAAGGCTCCGGGAGTGACGTCCATGTGCGCGTACCTTCCGTGATCGGGTGCATCTCTCGTCACGCGGGGCGGTGGCTCTCCAGCCTCAGCCGGATCTCCTGTTCCTGGTCTCCGGCCGCCGTGCCGACCAGGCGGACGGTGAACGCGTCCTCAAGGGTCCTGCGAAAGCGGTCGACAGCCCAGTAGCCGCCCTGCGCCTCGATGGCCACAGGTGCGGACAGCTGTGCTGGCGCGGGCCCCTCCTTCGTCTGGGACACGTCGACGGTCGCCGTCCACACGGTCGGACGGGTGTCCGAAGCGCTCTCGGGCGTGTCGCTCGCAGGGCGGTCGGAGACGAAGGAACGGCGCAGCACCTCGAACACGGTGCGCGCGTCCTGGGTGGGGCAACCGCTCAGGGTCACGACGACGTCGCCGCTCTCCTGGTGCTCCTGCTTCTGTTCCTGTGCGTTGTTCACCCTGGTTCCCTTTCACTTGGAGCGCTGTGAGCGCTGCTCGCCGGGCCCGCGCTGCGGGCCGACCGCGTGGGCGGGGTCCTCGGCGAGGCGATCCCTGCCCCGACGACCCGCCGAGACGCATCACCCCAGGCTCACCCCGCGGCTGCGCGTCGGCGACACGAGCCCGCGCCGGGGGGACGGCCGTCCGGTGATCCCAGCGGGCCGCCTACCCCGTCAACGAGCACGTCGTCGGCACCGGATAGCCCTCCGCCCAGGTCCGGCTGGACATGCCGGGCATAGGGTGCGTGACTCTGGGAATCCAACCTGGGGAACTGGTGGTCGGAGGTGACGGAGAAGTCGAATCCGGCCCGTTCCGCCAGGACCACGTCGTTCACGAGAGCGCGTCGGCCCGCTTGCTCGGTCAACATCGTGTAGCCGATTCGCACCATGTGAAACACATTTACCGTGACATCGTCATAAAACATGAATTCATGTCAATGGCTGTCTGTGATCGATTCTCCGGGGTATGCGCCATGCATGGACGTTACGAACGGAGCAAGCAATTCGCTCGCCGCCATCCTCGCCGACGACGGCCCCGGGGCAGTGGGCGTGATCGTCGGCATCGCGGGGCTGGCAGTGGTGGTTGTGTTGATCGGCGGCTTCTGGTGGGGGATGCGGCGCCGGGACAAGGAACTTCCGCCACCTCGCCCGGAGGAGCAGCCGGAGAGGCCCGAGCACCGCACGGAGATCCGGGAGAGTGGTCAGCACACCTCGGACAGCTTCCCGGACAACGGCAACGCCCTCTCGCCGTACGAGCTCGGCGGCCACGGTAACGAGGTGATCCCGCCGGACCCCGAGCGCCCGCGCGACTGACAGCAGCACCACCACATCGGGGGGAAACAGATGAACCGGTCGAAGTCCGACGACCGGACCCGGATAACGGTCCTGGTCGCTCTCGCCGCCAACCTCGTCATAGCCGTCGCGAAGGGGGTGGGTGGATTCCTGTCGGGGTCCCCCGCCCTCCTCTCCGAGGCCGCCCACTCCGTGGCGGACAGTGTGAACGAGGTCTTCCTGCTGGCCGCCCTGCGGCGCAGCCACCGCCCCGCCGACAGCCGTCACCCCTTCGGATACGGCAAGGAACGCTACTTCTGGTCGCTGCTCGCTGCGGTCGGGATCTTCGTCGTCGGGGGCTGTTTCTCGTTCTTCCAGGGCTTCGAGGCACTGAGCGCCGGGGACCACGAGTCGCCCGAGGGGTACACGGTGGGGCTGGTCGTCCTCGCGTTCGCGCTCCTCGCCGAAGGCGCTTCGCTCGTCCGCGCCCTGGTGCAGCTCCGCGGCGAGAAGGGTGCTGCCCGGGACCCGGCCCTGCGCACGGTCGTCGCGGAGGACAGCACCGCGGTGCTCGGTGTCGTTCTCGCCATGGCCGGCATGATCCTGCACCTGGCCACGGGGAACGCCGTGTGGGAGGCATCCGCTTCCCTGGCGATCGGCCTCCTCCTGGTCTACGTCGCCTTCCGGCTCGGCAAGGACGCCCGCGACCGGCTGATCGGGGAGTCCGCCGACCCCGAGCTGCGCAAGGGCGTACGGGAGCTCCTGACCTCCCAGCCCGAGATAGACAACGTGGCCTCGCTGTTCACGATGGGACTGGGCCTCGACTCCGTGATGCTGGCGGCCAGGGTGGATCTGGCACCCGGCATCGACAGCGAGGAGATCGAGCGGGTCTCCGTCCGGATCAAGCGCTCCATATCCCGGGCCTGGCCCGAAGCCGAGCATGTGTTCCTCGACATCACGAACGCGCCGCCGCAAGGCGGGGTCTGAACACTCCCTCCGCGTGTTGCGGGAGTCGCCCCGGCGGATGACGCTGGTCGTGGCCGTGCGGCAGCGGAGAGTAGGGGTCCTGCCGCGGAATCGACGAGGCAGAGGGACCATGACCACTGGCGAACGGCGGACCGACCACGAACCCGCAGCACTCACCGGTGCCGGTGCGCCGTGCTGGGTCCACCTGGTGACCCGCGACCTTCTGGATGCCCGGCGTTTCTACGGGGGCGTCTTCGGCTGGACGTTCCGTCCCGGGCCGCTGGGCAGGGACTTCGTGATGGCCCGCTCGGACCGTGTGCCCGTGGCGGGCATCGGCGCGGTCGCGTCCGCCTACCGGGTGGCCGTGGCCTGGACGCCCTACTTCTCCGTCCGGGACGCCGATGTGGCGTCGGCCCGCATCCGTGAGCGCAGTGGCACCGTGGCCGTGGGCCCGCTGGCGATCGGAACCGGCCGCGCGGTGCTGGCCGCTGACCGGGACGGTGCGGCGTTCGGGGTGTGGGAGTGGACCGGCCGTGCGGCCTCCCTCAGACCGTCCGGGCACCGTGCGCACGCCTGGCTCCGCCTGCGCACCAGGAACGCCTTCGACGCCGCGATCTTCTACGGCGAGGTACTCGACTGGGCGAGCGGGGAGCGAGGCGGCTGCGAGGTGGCCTACGTGAAGGAAGAGGTGCTCGTACGCTGCGACGGACGCCCGCTCGCCCGGATCAGTTCGGGTGCCGTCGAGTCCGCGCCGGACCCCATGGTGCGTCCGCACTGGCAGGTGCAGTTCCCGGTTTCCGACGTCGAGGCGACGGTCGCCGCCGCAGAGCGGTTCGGTGGCACGCTGATGGAACGGCGGCCCGTACCCCACGGCAGCGAGGCGACATTGCGTGACCCGGACGGCGGGCTGTTCACCGTGACGGATGTGCGCAGCCCCGCCGCCGACGCCGACTGACGGGCTCAGCCCCGCGGCTCCGGGTCCTCGGTGTCGGAGGACTCCTCCCGCGCGCCGTCGACACCCTGCTTCCCGTTGTCCCGGGCGATGGCCCAGAGCGGGAAGACGAACCAGCAGACGGCGAACCACAGTGCCATCACGCCCACCAGCCACAGTGCCACGACGTTGTGCAGCGCCACCCTCAGGATGAGCAGGAGCGTGCTGCACATCGTGCAGAAGAGCAGGCCGAGCCCGAGTTTCGTCAGCCGCGAGGCCCAGGTCACCGTCTGTGGCTTCATCCGCCGGCCGGTGAGCAGCCGGTGGTATGACACGGGGCCTATCAGCGAGGCCGCGGTCGCGGATCCCAGCATGACCGTCACGACGTAGATGTTCCGGTCGACGGTCGAGAGGTCCGCGAACCGCGGCTGGAAGACGACGGCGAGCAGGAATCCGAAGAGGATCTGAACGCCTGTCTGGGCGACCCGGAGCTCCTGGAGCAGCTCGCCCCACTGCCGGTCCGCCCGCTCCGCCTCGGTCTCGCGCCGGCCGCTGTGCGGGTTGGTCCCCATGCCGTCTTTCTCGCCGTCACCCTCGGACGCCGGTCTCCGCCCCATTGATGCCTCCTCCAGCTCGAACGTATGAGCTGGTACAGGTTCCCCGCGGATCCGCTGCGAATCCTCGGTGACGCGCATCGCCGGGCAGCCACGGGGAGAGCGTGCCCACGGATGTTGTCCATGGTGGCAGCGAACGGGAAGAGCACCACGCCACGAGGAAGAGGAGGAGCACGAGCCCGCGCGGCCCGAGGCCACAGCCTCGACGCGCAGCGACGACTCGTCCGAGGGCTGTCCCGTGCTCCCTGGTGCGCCCGTCAGGGAGCACGGGACAGCCCTTAGGATCGGGGTACGGCATCGCGCGTCGGTCACCGGCCGGGTGAGGCGTGGAGGTAGCCCGTGAGATGCCTGTTGGAGGCATTCCACAGTGTCAGTCGAGTTGAATCACACCATCGTCCACTGCCGGGACAACCGGGAGTCCGCCGATTTCCTGGCCCACATTCTGGGCCTCACCACCGGAACCGAATGGGGACCCTTCATTCCGGTCGTCCTCGCGAACGGCGTCACGCTGGACTTCGCGGCCATTCCCGCTGAATCGATCACCGCGCAGCACTACGCGTTCCTGATCTCGGAGGCGGAGTTCGACACCGCTTTCGACCGCATCAGGGCGCGGGGCGTCGAGTACTACGCCGACCCGCACATGAAGCGACACGCCGAGATCAACCACAACGACGGCGGACGCGGAGTCTACTTCGCCGATCCCAGCGGACACGGCCTGGAGCTCATCACCCGTCCGTACGGCGGCTGGTCCTGAAGGACCGAGGCGCCGCAGCGACCGGTCCGGCTGCCTGAGGAGTCAGCCGGGCCGCTCTGAGCCGATGGGGGCACCCGGCGCCGGGACCGTCGGCTCAGGGCGCCGCTTCGATCCCGCCGGTGATCCTGAGAACCATGTCCGGGCGGTCCCACATCACGGCGGGCGGCCGGGCGGCGACGGTGCCGGTGCGCTCGGCGCCGACGCTGCGGTAAAAGCCCTCGGCCGGCGGGTGTGCGACCACGCGCACGTCCGACAGGCCCGCCCGACGGGCCTCGTCGCACAGATGCCCGGCCATGAACCGCCCGATACCCCGCCCCTGGGCCTCGTCGGCCACGAACATCAGGTCGAGCTCGGGAGGGGACAGAATCAGCGAGTAGAAGCCGAGCACCCGGTCGTCCTCGTCGACGGCGACATGGACGGCGTGCGCCTCGATGTAGTCCGGCCCGACCTTGTATCCCGCGACCATGGGTGCGTATGGGCCCTCGTAGGCGCGTGAAGAGGTCACCAGGCGCGTCAGCCGTCTCGCGTCCCGCGCGACGGCTCGCCTGATCCGCACCTCGCTCCGCCGGGCCGTGATGCGCGATCTCATGCAGCGAGTATTACGCACCCCGACGGCCCCCGGCACACCCCGCTCAGCTCCGCTGCCGCCTCGCCCGCCACTCCTCCACCGTCGCGTCGACGTCGAACGGCTTCAGGTTCAGCGGCGGCCCCTCCGGGGGTCTGGCCAGCGCGGCACGGATCCTTTCGTTCATCTCCTCCAGGATGCGGCGGACCTCCGCCTCGGACCGTGCGCGCAGCGCCTCGTGCCGGGCGTCCTCGGCGGCCTTGCGCAGCGCAAGGGACGGCGGGAGCACCGACAGGCCCTCACGCTGCATCTTGGCCTTGATCCACCACTCGGCGTCGTAAGGCCTCTCCAGCCCGGGAATCGGCTTGCCCAGGCCGGGCAGATCGGCGAAGTCGCCCCGCTGCTCGGCCTCGCGGACCTGCCGGTCCACCCACGTCTCGAAGCTGACACCCGCGGGTTTGCGCTCGGTCACCGGACACCCCTCTCTCTCCGAACTCCTGCCGGACCGCTCGGCGTTCGGCCGAGGCCGCCCGGGAGCCACCTCTTCCAGGTTAACGGGAATCCGCCTGCTTGAAAGTCGCCCACGGGGTTACACGGCTGGTACACGGAGCCCGGGGGGACACCCGGCCGGGCCCGATCAGGAAGGGGTTGACGAGAGTGGAAGAGCACGACGCACCGACCGCGAACCGGCGGGAGAACGCATCATGACGACCGTGGTGATCATTGTCGCCGTCGTCCTGTTGGCAGCGCTGGTCTTCTTCCTCGTCCGTGGCCGGCAGACCGGCGGACGAGGTCTGCAGCGCCGCTTCGGGCCTGAATACGAACGCACCGTGGCCCGCCACGACGGCGACACCAAGGCTGCCGAGCACGAGCTGGCCGAGCGGGTGAAGCTGCACGGCTCACTGTCCGAGCAGCCGCTCGCACCTGGAGCGCGCGAGACGTACGTCCGCCGCTGGGCCGAGGTGCAGGAAAAGTTCATCGACTCCCCCAGGGACGCGGTGGTCGAGGCCGACGCGCTTCTCGCGCAGCTGGCCCACGACCGGGGTTTCCCGGCCGGCGACAGCTTCGAGGAGCAGACGGCGGCCCTCTCGGTCCACCACGCCGAGCAGGTCGACGGCTACCGCAGGGTGCACACGGCAGTGCGCGGCCAGGGCGGTACGGAGGAGATGAGGAAGGCCCTGATCGAGTCCAGGGCGCTCTTCGACGTACTCCTCGCGGACGCACCGGAGGAGCCGGCCACGACGGGCCGGCCCGAAACGAAAGGCAGTGCAGCGGCATGACCGACAACAGCGACCCCAGGACAGAGCCCGGCACCACCACGGAGCCGCGCCGCACCACGGCACCCGGCACCGCGCGTGAGTCCGCGGACGGAGCCGGCACCACCCGTGAGTCCACGACCTCGCGCGAGTCCATGACCGGGACGGGCCTCACCCCCGGAGTGACGCGTGAAGACACGCCCAGGGACGGGCTCACCCCGGACACCCCCGGCGGCGCCACGACGGGCGACGGCAGAGACCGGTCGGCGAAGGGCGGAACCCACGCCGGTCTCAGCACTCCGGCCGCGCCCCGGAAGGCCGCCGCGGGGCGGTCGGACAAGCGGACCGGCCACCAGGAGGACCACGGGGCGGACCGGCCGCTGGTGTCACGGGACGACCAGGACAAGCTGTCCCAGCGCATGCAGCAGGCTGTCACCGACTTCGTCGAGAGCCCCCGCCGTGCGGTCGAGGAGGCGGACAGCACGTTCGACCAGATCGTCTCCGGCCTGACCGAGGCCCTCACGGAACGCAGGCGGGTCCTGCGGGCCAGCTGGCAGGAGCAGGACACGGAGGCCCAGACGGAGGAGCTGCGGATAGCCCTTCAGCGTTACCGCGATCTCAGTGAACAGCTGCTGAAGATCTGAGCGGTGCGGCCTCGCGAGCCGGCCCGGTGCGCGTCCCCAGGGACGCCGCACCGGGCCGGTTCGCGTCGGGGACGCCCGTCAATCCGGTACGGCGAGATCGGCACGAAGCCGGTCGGCCACCGCACGGGGCAGCCGCAGGGCCTTGTCCAGGTAGCCGTCGAATCCGCCCCAGCGCTCGTCCATGGCGTCCAGAGCCGCCTCGAGGTAGCGGGGCCTCGCCTCGACGACCGCGGAGGCGATGTCGGGGTCCCCGCCCGCGTCGAGGAAGTCGCGCACCGCGGGGCCGAACGCGGCCCTGACCGCCAGGTTCACGGCGAGGAACTCCGCGCGTACGACGTCGCGTGAGGCGCCCGCCGTCATCAGCAGCAGCGCGGTCGCCCAGCCCGTGCGGTCCTTGCCGGTCGCGCAGTGGAAGAGGAGCGGCCTTGCCCGGGGGTCCGCGGCGGTGTCCAGGAAGGCCCGGTAGGCCGCGGCCGCTCCCGGGGAGAGGACCATCTTGCGGTAGGTCTGTGCGAACAGTTCCTCCGCCCTGCCCGCGCCGAGCAGGGCCGCTGCTCCGTCCGGGTCATTCAGCAGCGCCCTGATCCGCGCCGGTGCGACGCCCGGGTTGTCACCTAGGACGTCTGCGACGAACAGTCTGGCGCCCGGGGGCAGGCGGTCCGGAGCCCACTGACGCTCGTCGGCGGTACGCAGATCCACGACAGTGCGGATGCCGAGGGCGGCAACCGCCAGGTCGTGCTCCGCGTCGAAGTCGCTCAGCTGACCGGAGCGCAGCAGGATCCCCTGACGCAGACGGTGGTCGCGGCCCAGGGCGATGCCGCCCAGATCGCGCAGGTTGACGACGGTGGCTGCGGGGACGGCCCGGGCGGTCTGCACGATGAACTGCCTCTTTCCCGACACACTGCAGGTCGGAATCAACGTCGCACGGTGTGCGCATATCGACAAAAGGAACGCGGGACGCGGGCGTATCGGCCAACCGGCTGTCAGTCGGCGAGGATCCTCGTCTTCTGGGCGGCGAATTCGGCGTCGGTGAGAACGCCCTGCTTCCTCAGCTCGGCGAGCCGTTCGAGCAGCGTGATGACGTCGTCCCCGCCGTCCGCTGGGACGCGCTCGTGCGCCACGAGATGCCCGCCGGCGGCCTCGACGGCTCGCGCGAGGGGCACGGACCAGAGGTCCTCCCACACGACCAGCGCGGCGGAACTTCCCTCGGGCAGGCTCTCGACCACGCCGAGGTCCGCGATCCGGGGCAGGCCGGACGGCCCGTCACCCGGCGGCGCGAACGACACCAGCCCCTGAGGGTCCATCTCCCGAAGCTCCACGAGCTGGAGCGTGCCGCCCTCGCCCTTGCGGGCGAAGGTCAGATCGAGGATGCGTACCGCCTCCGACGTGACGGCGTCGGCGAGTACGGGCGCGATCGCCTCGGCGAATCGGGCGCCGGGAAACGTGACGACGAGGTACTCCACGGGTCCCACGTCCACGATGCGTCCTTCCCCTGCGGTGCTGGGTCGCCAAAAGCATAACTTCGGGCATTAGGTGACGCACTGTGAAACTTCCGGAGCAAAAGAAGTGGTTCACTTCTCAACCGAAAGAATTGCGCACACGACGGAGAGTGCAAGGTCACAGCCTGTGGCCCTCCTGCACGTCAGAGTGCTGACCTAGCATCTGACCATGACGGTCCTGCCTGCTGACGGGCTCCCTCTGGCCGCCGATTTCCCCGACCCCTCCCACGACCAGTGGCAGAGCCTTGTCGAAGGCGTACTGCGCAGGTCCGGCAAGGAAGTCACGGGTACGGCCGCCGAGGAAGCACTGTCCACCGCACTCGGGGACGGGCTCACCGCCCGCCCTCTGTACACCTCCGACGACGCGTCGGCCGACCCCGGCCTGCCCGGCTTCGCGCCCTTCACGCGGGGCAGCAGGGCCACGGGGAACACGACGGACGGCTGGGACGTGCGCCAGCGCCATGCCCTGACCGATCCCGTGCGTTCCAACGAGGCCGTGCTCAGCGATCTGGAGAACGGCGTCACCTCGCTCTGGATCGCCGTGGGCGGCGCCGCCGGGGTGCCGGTCTCCGGCCTCGCCCGCGCATTGGAGGGCGTCCACCTCGACCTCGCGCCGGTCGCACTCGACGCGGGCCTTGATGCCGGGCCCGCCGTTGCCGAGTTGCTCGCGCTCTACGAGGCCCGGGGCGTGGCCACGGAAGCGGCCCGCGGCAGCCTCGGGCTGGACCCGCTCGGGCAGGCCGCCCGCACGGGCGCGGAGCCGGGCACGGACGAGGCCGCGCACTGGGCGCGGACCTGCGGGCGGGAGTACCCGCGCCTGCGGGCGATGGTCGTGGACGCACTGCCCTACCACGAGGCGGGCGGGTCGGCCGCCGAGGAACTGGGGGTCTCCCTGGCCACGGGCGTCGCCTACCTGAGGGCGCTGACCGCCTCCGGCCTCACCGTCGAAGAGGCCTGCACACAGCTGGAGTTCAGGTATGCGGCAACGGCCGACCAGTTCCTGACGATCGCGAAACTGCGTGCGGCACGGCGGCTGTGGTCGCGCGTGGCCGAGGTCTGTGGAGCACCGGGCGCGGGTGCGCAGCGGCAGCACGCGGTGACCTCTTCCGTGATGATGACGCGCCGGGACCCCTGGGTGAACATGCTGCGGACGACGCTGGCCTGTCTGGGTGCGGGTGTCGGTGGAGCCGAGTCCGTCACCGTACTGCCGTTCGATCACGCTCTGGGCCTGCCGGACGCGTTCGCCCGGCGGATCGCCCGCAACACCTCCACCATCCTGATGGAGGAGTCGCACCTGGCCCGGGTGACAGACCCCGCGGGTGGTTCCTGGTACGTCGAGCGGCTGACGGATGAACTCGCCGCCGCGGCCTGGACGTTCTTCCAGGAGATCGAGCGGGCCGGCGGCCAGGCCGTGGCGCTGCGCTCCGGGATGGTCGGGGAACGGATCGCGGCCACCTGGGCCGCGCGGAGCAAGGACCTGGCGCGGCGCAAGGAGCCCGTGACCGGGGTCAGCGAGTTCCCGAACCTGTCGGAGCGGCCGGTGGAGCGCGAGGCCTCGCCCCTCGCTCCCTCTTCCGGTGGACTGCCGCAGGTCAGGCGGGACGAGGCGTTCGAGGCTCTGCGCGCGCGGTCGGACCGGCATCTGGCCGCCACGGGAGCCCGCCCGAAGGTGTTCCTCGCCGCGCTCGGGCCCGCTTCGGTGCACACGGCGCGGGCGTCCTTCGCGGCGAACCTCTTCCTGTCGGGCGGCATCGAGCCCGTGCACGAGCCCGTCTCGGTCGACGCCTCGACGGCGGCCGCGGCCTTCGCCGCGAGCGGGGCGACGACCGCCTGCCTGTGCTCGACGGACGCCCTCTACGCCGAGCAGGCCGAAGACGTCGCCGCGGCCCTCAGGGCCGCGGGCGCAGAGCAGATCTTCCTGGCCGGGCGTCCCGGCGAGTACACCGGCGCCGACGTCCACGTCTTCGCCGGCTGCGATGTCGTCGCCGTCCTCTCCTCCGAACTCGACCGCATGGGAGTGGCGTGATGCAGACCCCCGAGACCCAGACCACCGGGACCGGCGTGCCCGTGGTGCCGGACTTCTCCGTCGTGTCCCTCGACGGTGGCGCTCCGCCCGAGGTGTCCGAGGACCGGTGGCACGCCGCTGTGAAGGAGTCGGCGGGCCGGTCCGACGAGGAGCTCCGCTGGGAGACCCCGGAGGGCATCGAGGTCAAGCCGCTGTACACCGGACGGGATCTGGAAGGGCTCGACTTCCTCGGGACCTACCCGGGCATCGCGCCGTACCTGCGGGGTCCCTACCCGACGATGTACGTCAACCAGCCCTGGACGATCCGTCAGTACGCCGGATTCTCCACGGCCGAGGAGTCCAACGCCTTCTACCGGCGCAACCTCGCGGCGGGACAGAAGGGCCTGTCCATCGCGTTCGACCTGCCCACCCACCGTGGCTACGACAGCGACCACCCACGTGTGACGGGTGACGTCGGCATGGCGGGCGTGGCGATCGACTCGATCTACGACATGCGCCAGCTCTTCGACGGCATCCCGCTGGACCGGATGTCGGTGTCGATGACGATGAACGGTGCGGTGCTTCCCGTCCTCGCGCTCTACATCGTGGCCGCCGAGGAACAGGGCGTCGCACCGGAGAAACTCGCCGGGACCATCCAGAACGACATCCTCAAGGAGTTCATGGTCCGCAACACCTACATCTATCCGCCCGCACCCTCGATGCGGATCATCTCCGACATCTTCGCGTTCACCTCGCAGAAGATGCCGCGCTACAACTCCATCTCGATCTCCGGATATCACATCCAGGAGGCCGGCGCGACGGCCGATCTGGAGCTCGCCTACACGCTGGCCGACGGGGTGGAATACCTGCGGGCAGGCCAGGCCGCCGGGCTGGACGTGGACGCCTTCGCCCCGCGGCTCTCCTTCTTCTGGGCGATCGGCATGAACTTCTTCATGGAGATCGCGAAGCTGCGGGCGGCCCGCCTGCTGTGGGCCAAGCTGGTCAAGGAGTTCGGTCCGGAGAACCCCAAGTCCCTCTCGCTGCGCACCCATTCGCAGACCTCCGGCTGGTCGCTGACCGCACAGGACGTCTTCAACAACGTGACGCGCACCTGTGTCGAGGCGATGGCGGCGACCCAGGGGCACACCCAGTCGCTGCACACGAACGCGCTGGACGAGGCGCTCGCCCTGCCCACGGACTTCTCCGCACGCATCGCCCGCAATACCCAACTGCTGCTCCAGCAGGAGTCCGGGACCTGCCGGGTGATCGACCCGTGGGGCGGCAGCGCGTACGTCGAGAAGCTCACGAACGACCTGGCGCGGCGCGCCTGGCAGCACATCGAGGAGGTCGAGGCGGCAGGCGGGATGGCCAAGGCCATCGACGCGGGCATCCCGAAGCTGCGGATCGAGGAGGCGGCGGCTCGTACGCAGGCGCGGATCGACGCCGGGCGCCAGCCGGTCATCGGGGTGAACAAGTACCGGGTCGGAACCGACGAGAAGATCGACGTGCTCAAGGTCGACAATTCCTCGGTGCGCACCCAGCAGATCGAGAAGCTGCGCCGGCTGCGCGAGGAACGGGACGAGAGCGCCTGCCAGGAGGCGCTGCGCGCCCTGACCGAGGCGGCCGGACGGGATCCCGGGCCGGCACTCGAGGGCAACCTTCTCGCGCTGGCCGTCGACGCCGCCCGGGCGATGGCCACGGTCGGAGAGATCTCGGACGCCCTGGAGAAGGTGTACGGCAGGCACGCGGGCCAGATCCGTACGATCTCCGGGGTGTACCGCAAAGAGGCAGGAGAGTCCCCGTCCGTGGACCGCACCCGCACCCTCGTCGGGGACTTCGAGGAGGCCGAGGGCCGGCGTCCTCGCATCCTCGTCGCCAAGATGGGCCAGGACGGCCACGACCGCGGCCAGAAGGTGATCGCGACCGCCTTCGCCGACCTGGGCTTCGACGTCGACGTCGGCCCGCTGTTCCAGACGCCCGGCGAGGTCGCCCGGCAGGCCGTCGAGGCGGACGTGCACATCGTGGGCGTCTCGTCCCTGGCGGCCGGGCACCTCACCCTCGTGCCGGCGCTGCGGCAGGAGCTGGCGGCCGAGGGCCGGGAGGACATCATGATCGTGGTCGGTGGGGTGATCCCGCCCCAGGACGTCGAGGCGCTCCACGAGGCGGGCGCGACCGCGGTGTTCCCGCCAGGAACGGTGATCCCGGACGCAGCCCATGACCTGGTCACGCGACTCGCCGCCTCGCTCGGTCACGAGCTGTGAGCCGCTGACCGTGGCCGCGAGGATCGACATCGACGCGTATGCCAAGGGTGTGCTCGACGGGAAACGAGCTTTCGTGGCCCGCGCGATCACTCTTGTGGAGTCGACCCGTCCCGATCACCGGGCGATGGCGCAGCGCCTGCTGAGCGAGCTCCTGCCGCATGCGGGGCGGGCCCGGCGGATCGGCGTCAGCGGGGTGCCGGGCGTGGGGAAGTCCACGTTCATCGATGCGCTCGGCACCCTGCTGACGGGCCTCGGGCACCGGGTCGCGGTGCTGGCCGTGGACCCGTCGTCCAGCCGTACCGGCGGTTCCATCCTCGGCGACAAGACCCGGATGGAACGGCTGGCGGTGGACGCGCGGGCGTTCGTCCGCCCCTCCCCCACGGCGGGGACGCTCGGCGGTGTGGCCAAGGCGACGCGCGAGTCCATCGTGGTGATGGAGGCAGCCGGCTACGACGTCGTGCTCGTGGAGACGGTCGGGGTGGGGCAGTCGGAGACGGCCGTCGCCAACATGGTCGACACCTTCCTGCTGCTCACCCTCGCCCGTACGGGTGACCAGTTGCAGGGCATCAAGAAGGGCGTGCTGGAGCTCGCCGACGCCATCGCCGTCAACAAGGCGGACGGCCCGCACGAGCGTGATGCCCGCTCCGCGGCGCGTGAACTGGCTGGCGCGCTGCGGTTGATGCATCCGGTGGACGCGGCCTGGGCTCCCCCGGTGCTGACGTGCAGTGCCCGGGAGTCGACCGGTCTGGACCAGTTGTGGGAACGGCTGGAGCAGCACCGCACGCTCCTGGAGTCCACCGGCCGGCTGACGGCCAAGCGCCGTGAGCAGCAGGTGGACTGGACGTGGACCATGGTCCGCGACGAGCTCCTGGACAGTCTGCGCGGCCACCCTGCCGTACACGACCTCACACCGGGCCTCGAACAGCAGGTTCGAGCAGGCGAGTTGACGGCCACGCTGGCGGCCGAGCAGATCCTCCGGGCGTTCCGGGGTGAGGAACGCACGGACGAGGAACAAGCGGAAGGGACCTGAGCCAGGGCCCCGGGCACGTGACCGCGCACGCCAGGCCGCGCAGAGGATCCCGGGGCGGGCGGACCCAGAAGCCGGGTCCGCCCGCTGGCCGCCCGTCGACGGGTCAGTCCGTGGAGCCCAGCGCCTCGGAGACGAGGGCGCGGGCCTCGTCCTGGACCGTGGCGAGGTGCTCCGGCCCCTGGAAGCTCTCCGCGTACACCTTGTAGACGTCCTCAGTGCCGGAAGGACGTGCCGCGAACCAGGCGCTCTCGGTGCAGACCTTGAGCCCTCCGATCGCCGCGCCGTTGCCCGGCGCCTCGGTGAGTACGGCGGTGATGGGCTCACCGGCGAGCGTGTCCGCGCGGACCTGCTCGGGGGACAGCTCGGCCAGCACCGCCTTCTGCTCGCGCGTCGCGGGGGCGTCGACCCTCGCGTAGGCGGGGTCGCCGAAGCGCGCGGTGAGTTCGGTGTAGTGCTGCGAGGGGGTGGAGCCGGTGACGGCGGTGATCTCGGAGGCCAGCAGGGCGAGCAGGATGCCGTCCTTGTCGGTCGTCCATACCCGGCCGTCGCGGCGCAGGAACGAGGCACCGGCCGACTCCTCACCGCCGAAGCCCAGGGTGCCGCCGAACAGCCCGTCGACGAACCACTTGAAGCCCACCGGGACCTCCACGAGCCGCCGGCCGAGGTCTGCGGCGACCCGGTCGATCATCGAGGAGGAGACTAGCGTCTTGCCGATTCCGGTACCGGCCGGCCAGCCGTCGCGGTGGGAGTAGAGGTAGCGGATCGCGACGGCAAGGTAGTGGTTGGGGTTCATCAGCCCACCGTCGGGCGTGACGATGCCGTGCCGGTCGGCGTCGGCGTCGTTGCCGGTGGCGATGGTGTAGGCGTCCCGCTGCTCGATCAGGGACGCCATGGCGTACGGCGACGAGCAGTCCATCCGGATCTTCCCGTCCCAGTCCAGCGTCATGAACCGCCAGGTGGGGTCGGCGAGCGGGTTGACGACCGTGAGGTCGAGCCGGTGGCGCTCGGCGATCCGCCCCCAGTAGGCCACCGAGGCGCCGCCCAGCGGGTCGGCACCGATCCTGATCCCGGCATCGCGCACGGCGTCCAGGTCGAGCACGGCGGGGAGGTCGTCGACGTAGCCGGTCAGGAAGTCGTGGCGGCCCGTGGTCCCGGCAGCGAGCGCCCGGGCGTAGGGGATCCGCCGGACCTCCTTCAGCCCACCCTCGATCAGGGCGTTGGCACGGTCCTGGATCCACGAGGTGGCGTCCGATCCTGCGGGTCCGCCGTGCGGCGGGTTGTATTTGAAGCCGCCGTCCCCGGGCGGATTGTGCGAAGGCGTGACCACGATGCCGTCGGCGAGAGCGCCGGTCCGGTCGCGGTTGTACGTCAGGATGGCGTGCGAGACGGCCGGGGTGGGCGTGTAGCCGTCGTCCGTGTCGATCAGGACGGTCGCGCCGTTGGCCGCGAGAACCTCGACGGCCGTGACCCTTGCGGGTTCGGACAGTGCGTGGGTGTCGGCGCCGAGGAACAGCGGCCCGTCGGTGCCCTGCTGGTGCCGGTACTCGCAGATGGCCTGGGTGGTGGCGGCGATGTGGTCCTCGTTGAACGCGGCCGCCAGGGCCGAACCGCGGTGCCCCGAGGTTCCGAACGCCACCCGCTGGCCGGGCTCGGACGGATCGGGGTGGACAGCGTAATAGGCCGTCACCAGCCGTGCCACGTCCACCAGATCGCCGGGCTGTGCCGGCTGACCGGCCCGTTCGTGAACCATCACGTCTCCTCTGTCTTCGGCTGCCTCTCGCGGACCGTCCCGGACTGGACGATCATCAGGAGTTGTACCCGATCCTGTCTCGTCGACCGCGCTCCGGGCACGGGACGGGACCAGCAGTACATACGCAGCGAACGGGGTCTCAGGGGCGGTTCGGCGTGATCGGCCGGTTCCCGCGTGAGGCGCCCCGGCATCGGCGAGATCACCGGATGCCACCCGTGGGGCATCGATGAACATCGGACAACGAATTCGGAGCCCACGCGGGCGCGGAGCCGAAGCCTTTGCCGTCCGACTTTCTAAAGGGCTGTCCCGTAATCCCTGGTGGATCAGCGCGCGGCGTCGGATGCGGTGCATCGCAAGGCGGAGGAGCGCTCGCATACTGGATGCATTCGGGCGTTCCGACAACGCAGCGAGGCGCCGTAGCTGTCGTCGCGCGCCCGCCAGGGATTGTGGGACAGCCCTCAGGTGGCGCGGAAATATGAACAGAGGCATACACCACGGCAATCATGCGACAGCCGCCGGTAGAAAATCTTATTGCCTCATCTGACACGCCGCGGCATTCGGGGGAGATTTGTCCGACGACCCGACAGGGCTAACGGCGGAGCGGCGAGCGCGAGTCGTACGTGTTTTCCCACTCGGCGTCTGTCACAGTGCGTTTCGGTTTTACCCACTTGATCTCCGCCGCCATATTCCTTGCCGCCGGTGTTTACCCGAACCGGCTCTTCGGGGGCTTGTGAAAGAGAGCCGTGCGTGCTGCAGAAGAATTGCACCGAGGAAAATCGACTGACGGTCCTTCACCTGGTCCAGCCGGTGGAGGGAGGAGTCGCGAGGGTCGTGACCGACCTCGTCGCGGCTCAAGTCCGCGCGGGTCTGCGTCCCGTCGTGGCCTGTCCACCGGGCGGTGAGCTGGCCTCCGGAGCGGCCGCAGCAGGGGCTCGCGTGTGCGAATGGCCCGCCGAGCGGGCTCCCGGTCCCCGGCTGAGCCGGGAGGTCTCCACCGCGAGCCGCCTGATCCGCTCGTGCCGTCCGGATGTGATCCACGCCCACAGCGCGAAGGCCGGGCTCGCCGGCCGACTGGCCGTACGAGGCCGCGTACCGACCGTCTTCCAGCCGCACGCCTGGTCGTTCGAGGCCCTGGAAGGGCGGGCCGCCGGCCTCGCGAGGTCCTGGGAGCGGTTCGGGGCCCGCTGGAGCGACCGCATCCTCTGCGTCAGCGAGTCCGAGCGGCGCGCCGGCGAACGGGCAGGCATCGCAGCGCACTGGTCGGTGATCCACAACGGCATCGACCTGGGCCGCTTCCGGCCCGCGGGCCGGGACGCCGCGTCGGCCGGCCGCGCCTCCCTCCCGCTCCTCGAAGGCGTCCCGGCCGACGCTCCGCTCGTCGTGTGCGTGGGGCGCCTGAGCCGGCAGAAGGGCCAGGACGTCCTGCTGCGGGCCTGGCGGATCGCGAGCACGGACGGTGCGCGGCTCGTCCTGGTCGGCGACGGCCCCTGCGCGCCGGAACTGCGGCGCACCGCACCCGACGGGGTGCTGTTCGCAGGGGCCACCCCTGACGTACGGCCGTGGATCCGGGCCGCGGATCTGCTCGTACTCCCCTCGCGGTGGGAGGGGATGGCGCTCGCCCCCCTCGAAGCCATGGCCTGTGGCACACCCGTCCTGTTGTCCGACGTCAACGGGGCCAGGGAGAGCCTGCCGGCCGGGCACCTGCCGCACTGCCTCGTGCCGCCCGAGGACCCCGCGGCCCTCGCCGCGGCCCTGACAGCCCTGCTGACCGATCCCGCGCTGCGGGCGGAGCTGGGCCGGACGGCGCAGAGCCGCACGCGGTCGGTCTTCGACGTGACGAAGACGGCCGGGGCGGTCCTGCACCTCTACCACGAACTTGTCGGCAAGTCCCGCCCCACGACGAGGAAGCGCACCGAGCGATGACGACGGAGAGTGCCCCTGTTCCCCGAGCCGCCCAGGCAACTGCCGTACGGAGCGCGGCTTCCGCTGTACGACCGCCACGCCGTGGCGGTGACGACGCACCGTCCGCGCAGGCAGCCGCCGGTGTCCGCCGGCGCAGGGCGCCCGCCGCGCTGATGGCCTCCGACGGGCTCGCCCTCGGCCTGGCCGTGGCACTGGTGGCCCCCGGCCCGTGGCCACCGGTCGTCCTCCTCCTGCAGATCGTCCTCCAACTACTGCTGCACGCCTACCGGGGCCTGTACCGGACCGGACTGTCCCCCTCGGTCCTGGCGGAGCTGCCCGCGCTGACCGGCCTCGCCCTGGTGCAGTGGTACGTCACCGCAGAAGCCCTGACCACGTACGACCCCCGCTACTCGGCAGGATGGACGGCACCCGCCTGCGCGTTCGGTGTGCAGCTCCTGCTGAGCTGCTGCGCACGCGCCGCGGTCCACCGGGTCCGGCTGAGGTCCGCCGCACGCAATCCGCAGTCGACCCTGGTGGTCGGCGACGGACCGCTCGCCGACCGGGTCGTCGCCGTCCTGCAGGAGCACACGCGCTACGGCATGCGGCCGGTGGGCCGGGTGGGAGCCCCGGCCGCTGCCACGGACGGAACGAAGGACGCTCCCGCCGGTGAGGCCCCGCTGCCTGTACTCACGTCCGTGCAGGACGCGAGTAGGGCCGTCATCCAGAATTCCGTCCGTCACGCGGTGTTCACGATCCCGCCCGAGTCGGCTTCCGACGGCGCCGAGCTCTTCGCGCTCTTCGCCAAGCACGGCTGCCGGGTGTGGCTGATCACCGACCAGGGGGCGGTGGCCCGGTACCGGACCGGGCCCCGGCCGGACCACGTGTGGGGTTTCGCCGCCTACCCGCTGTGCACCGGCCCGCACCACCCCGTGGCCCACCGGCTTAAGCGGGCCATGGACGCCGTCCTCGCCGCGGTCGCCCTGATCGCCGCGTCGCCCGTCATGGCCGCCTGCGCTCTCGCCGTCCGCGTCTGCGACGGCCCTGGCGTCATCTTCCGGCAGGAGCGCATCGGCAGGAACGGACGGCCGTTCGTCCTCCTGAAGTTCCGCACCCTGCGTGCCGACGCGCACGAGTCGGCCACCCGGTGGAACGTGTCGGAGGACCGGCGCATGAGCGGAGTCGGCCGGACCTTGCGCAGGACGTCGCTCGATGAGCTGCCGCAGCTGTGGAACGTGGTGCGCGGGGACATGAGCCTGGTCGGACCGCGACCTGAACGCCCCTACTTCGTACAGCAGTTCAGCCGGGTGCATCCCGGCTACCGGACCCGCCACCGGATGCCCGTCGGCATCACGGGACTCGCGCAGGTGAACGGTCTGCGCGGCGACACCTCGATCGAGGACCGGGCCCGCTTCGACAACAGGTACATCGATACATGGTCGCTCTGGCAGGACATGTGCGTACTCGCGCGCACGGCCGGCTCTGTGTTCCGGCTCGGAGGAAGCTGAAACGTGGCACTCATCGCAAGCGCGGCACCCACCGTGCGTTCCGCACAACGGAGCACGCTCCTTCACGGGTTGGCCGGACGCTGGCCGCTGCTCCCGCTGATCGCGGCCGTGCTGCTGCTGGCCGTCCCGGACGACGGCACGGGGGCCGGGGCCGGGGCCGTGAACGGGGTACCGGCCCCCGACCTCCTCTCCGGCGTCGCCGTCCTCGTCTGCGCGGGCCGTCTGCTGTATCTGCGGCGGCGTCCGCTGACCGTCGCGGCGGGCCTCGTACTGGGCCTGCCTGCCGCAGGCCTCACCCTCGCCACCGTGACGGCGGCGGACCCGGCGGCAGCGCTCCCGGGGCTCGCCCGGTACCTGCAGATCTTCGTCCTCGTACCGGCCGCGGTCCTGCTGCTGGTCCGGGACGCCCAGGGCTTCAGACTCGTCGCCGGTTCGCTCGTCCTGCTGGCGGCCGTCCAGGGAGCGACGGGTGTGCACCAGTACGTCACGGGTTCCGGCGCCTCGTACATGGGTGAGGACATCCGCGCGGTGGGCACCTTCGGCCCCAGCGACGTGATGGGCATGGCCACCGTCGTCGCCTACGGCCTGCTCGCCGCCGTCGCGTACGCGCTGCGCACCCCGAAGGGTACGCCGTCCTGGCTGAAGCCGTGGGCCCCCCTGACCGCAGCGTTGCTGGTCGTCCCGCTCACCCTGTCCTTCAGCCGGGGCGCCTGGATCGCGACCGCGGCCGGAGCGCTCGCCATGATCGCGATGACCGGCGGCCGGCAGGCCGTACGGGCGCTGGCCGTCCTCGCGGCCGCGGGGATCGTACTCGTCGGCGGCTTCGGCGTCGGGTCCGAGATGATCTCGCAGCGGCTCGCCAGCATCACCCAGGTGACGAGCGCGCCGGACCGTTCGGTCAACGACCGCTATGCCATGTGGGCCGCCGCTACGGACATGTGGCGTGAGCGGCCCGCGACCGGTGTCGGCCTCAAGGGCTTTCCCGCGCACCGCGACGCACACGCCTCCATCGGCCTCTCGGCGGGCAGCGACACGGCGGGGGCGGGACAGGAGTTCCGCAAGCAACCGCTGCTCTCCCCCCACAACATGTATCTGCTGGTCCTCAGCGAGCAGGGACTCATCGGCCTGACCGCGCTGGCCGGTTCCTGGGCGGCGCTGCTGGTCGGCGGGGTGCGCAGGCTGGCGCGCGCCCGGGCCCGGGGCTCCGCCGCCGTCGACTGCGGACTCGCCGCGGTCGGGCTGATGACCTGGCAGACCGTCGACTTCCTGTACGCGGACATCGGGGGCCCGTCCACCGTGCTCACCGGAATCGTGCTCGGCCTCGCCGCGTGGTGGGCGCTGGCCGGTCCGGAGAGGACGACCACCGCGTGAGCACGACCACCGCAGGAGAGGCCGGCGAGGCGTCGGACGTCGCTACGTCCGTCCACGAAGTCCCGGCCCGGCCCGGAAGGTTCCTCGCGCGGGCGGCGGGAGGCGCTGCCGGACTGACCGTGGTCGCCGCCCTGCTGGGGCTCGTGCGGGACCAGGCGGTCGCCCGGCTCTTCGGTGCCAGTCATGACAGCGACGCCTTCCTGATCGCGTGGACCGTTCCCGAGATGGCGGCCACGCTGCTGATCGAGGACGGCATGGCACTGCTGCTCGTACCCGCGTTCAGCCTGGCCCTGACCAGGCGCGCCGCGGGCGGACACGTCACGGACCCCGTGCGCGCCCTGGTGGCCGACACCCTTCCGCGGCTGTTCGCCGCCCTGGCCTGCGCGGGCGCGCTGCTCGTCTGGGGAGCGCCCTGGGCCGTCGCCGTCCTGGCGCCCGGACTCGACGATCCCCGGCTCGCGGTGGACTGCACCCGTCTGACGGCCGTCACCGTGCTCACCTTCGGCGTCACCGGCTACTTCAGCGCGGCCTTGCGGGCGCACGGGCGCTTCCTCGCACCGGCCGGGGTCTACATCGCGTACAACATCGGCATCATCGCCGTGACGCTGGCGCTGCACTCCGCCTGGGGGGTGCGCGCGGCTGCCGCCGGGGTCGCCGTCGGCAGTCTGCTGATGATCCTGACCCTGCTGCCCACGTTCGTAAGGCTGTTGCCGCGGCGGGCCGGAGGTGCCGGGCTCGGCGCCGCTCGCGGGGAGGGTTCCACGCTGCTCGGTGCGACGGTCCTGGCGCCGGTCGTCCTGTTCGTGGTGAGCCGTCAGTCCCAGGTCTTCGTCGAGCGGTTCCTCGCCTCTTCCCTGCCCGACGGCGCCATCTCACACCTCAACTACGCCCAGAAGGTCGCGCAACTGCCGATGGTCCTGTCCATGATGATCTGCACGGTGACCTTTCCGGTGGTGGCAAGGGCCATGGCGTCCGGCGACAGAGAGGGCGCCCGGCGGCGGGTCGAACGTGACCTCGCGATCGCCGGGACCGTGGTGCTGCTGGGCACCGCGATGGTGCTCGGCTGCGCGCCGCTGATCGTCGAAGTCCTATTCCAGCGCGGGGCCTTCGACGCCACCGACACCGCGGCCACAGCGGGTGTCATGCGGGTCTACGCGCTCGGTCTGCTGGGCCACACGCTGGTCGGCGCCCTGTGCAGGCCCTACTTCTCCGCCGGCCGTCCCACCTGGTACCCCCTGGGCGCGATGGGGGCGGGACTGCTCGTGACCACTGCGGCCGGGCTGGCCATGGCCGGTCCGTTCGGCGTCGACGGCATCGCCGCGGCGAACGCCGTCGGCATCAGCACGGCCGCACTGCTGATGCTCCTGGGACTGCGCAAGCGGGCGGTGCCCGTCCGGGCGAGGGCTGTGGCCGTGTCGCTCGTCCGCCCGGCCGCCGCAGCGGCGGTCGCCGCGACGGCGGCCCGCCTCACCACCGAACTGGTACCCGGCCCCCTGGCCGGCCTGGCCGCGGGGTGCCTCGTCGTGCCCGCGGCCTTCCTTCTGACCGCACTCACGCTACGCGCTCCCGAAGCCGCCCATCTGCTGGTACTCGTCCGACGGAGGTTCTCCCATGGCCGCTGACACCTCGGCACCTCGTGCCCCCGCCCCCCCGCTGCGCGACCGCCCGTGGATCCTCACGTACCACTCGGTGAGCGATCCCACTGACGATCCGTACGGCATCACCGTCTCCGCCGCGCGCCTGGACGAGCAGTTGACCTGGCTGCGGCGCCGCGGCCTCACCGGTGTGGGGATCACCGCGCTGCTCCGCGCGCGGAGCGCGGGCGAGCGCGGACTGGTCGGCCTGACGTTCGACGACGGATACTCCGACTTCGTCGACGAGGCGCTTCCCGTACTGCTCGCCCACGGCTGCGGGGCCACGGTGTTCGTCCTGCCCGGCCGGCCCGGCGGCTCCAACGTCTGGGATCCCCTCGGCCCACGCAGACCGCTGCTGACTGAGGAGGGCGTCCGGACCGCCGCCGCGGCGGGCATGGAGATCGGCTCCCACGGCATGCTCCACCGGGATCTGACAACGCTCTCGGACGACGAGCTGCGCCAGGAGACACACGACAGCCGGGACGCGCTGCGCCGCATCACCGGGCACGCCCCGGCCGGATTCTGCTACCCGTACGGCACGGCGGACCGGAGGGTCGTCGAGTCGGTGCGGGACGCGGGGTACGTCTACGGCTGCGCCCTCGCCCCCGGCTCGCTGTCGGGGCCGCTCGCCCTTCCCCGCACGCACGTCAGCCAGGCCGACCGGGGCACCCGTCTGCGGGCCAAGGAGGTGCGGCACCGGCTGCGGCAGCGCCGTGCCGCCGCATCGCGGCGAGGTGACGCCGGGTGAGGGCGCTGCACGTCATCACCGGACTCGGCGTCGGCGGCGCCGAGCAGCAGTTGCGGCTGATGCTGCGTCATCTTCCGGTGCGGTGCGACGTGGTGACGCTGACCAACCCGGGAGCGGTCGCCGAGGGGCTGCGCGCGGACGGCGTCCGCGTCCACCACCTGGGCATGCGCGGCAACCGTGACCTGGCGGCGGTGCCCAGGCTGGCCCGGCTCATCCGCCGCGGAGCCTACGACCTGGTGCACACCCACCTGTACCGGGCCTGTGTCTACGGCCGGATCGCGGCGCGCCTGGCCGGGACGCCCGTGCTCTCGACAGAGCACTCACTGGGGCGCGCGGAGATCGAGGGACGTCCTCTCACCCGTGGCACCCGGGAGCTCTACCTGCGCACCGAGCGGCTCGGGGCGGCGACGGTCGCCGTCTCCGACACCGTCGCCGGCCGGCTGCGCGACTGGGGCGTGCCCGCCGCCCGGATCCACACCGTGCCCAACGGCATCGACCCGGCCTCCTTCCGCCACGACGAGGGACGACGGCGCTCCACGCGGGCACTGCTGGGGATTCCCGGTGACGCGTTCGTGGTGGGCGGCGTGGGCAGGCTCGTCCCCGGAAAGCGCTTCGACCTGCTGATCCGTGCCGTCGCCGCCCTTCCGGACGCCTGGCTCGTACTCGCCGGGGAGGGTCCGGAAGCCACCTCGCTGCGCGCCCTGGCGGCACGGCTCGGGGTGACCGGCCGTGTCCGCCTCCTCGGGGAGTGCGGCTCCACGGATGCGGCCCCCGGCATGCCCGCGGTCCTCAGCAGCGTCGACGTGTTCGTGTCCGCCTCCCGTGAGGAGACTTTCGGTCTGGCGGCCGTCGAGGCACTCGCGGCAGGACTGCCCGTGCTGTACGCGGTCTGCCCCGCCGTCGAGGACCTCCCCTCGGGCCACGCACCAGGCGCATGCCGTGTCGCCTCCCCTTCGGACACCCCCCACCTCGCGGCCGCACTGACGTCAGCGCTGACGCACCGGATGGAGAGCGGTACCGGCCGGCTTCCGCCCCCGCCGGCCGTGGACCACTACGACATCAGACGCAGCAGCCGACGGCTCATGGACGTCTACGCACAAGCCATCGACACAGAACCCCCGACCTGGAGAGCACACCGATGACCGAGTCCCCCGCGCAGCCGGCCGTCCCCGTACGGATCCGCAGGCTCCGCCCCTCATCCCTACGGCCCAGCTGGTGGCCCCTTCCCGCCTGCGTCCTCCTCGGAGCGGCCTGCGGATTCGCGTACGGCACGCTCGCCACACCCCAGTACACGGCCACCAGTTACGCGATGGTCACCGCGGGCAAGGCCGTCGACCCCGCCGCGGCGCTGGGCTACGCGCAGTCGTACGGCCGTCTGGCAACCAGCGACGCGACCCTCTCGTACGCCAGGGGGGCCGCGGGTGAGCCGGTGCGTGAACTGCGCAGGCACGTGCTGTCCGAGACCTCCCCGGACTCACCGATGATCGCCGTCTCCGGCACGTCGGACGATCCCGACCGCGCCGCGGACATCGCCAACGCCGTGACGGAGGCCGTGGTCGTCAGCAGCGGGCACGTGGCGAAGGACACCGGCGTGAAGCTGATCAAGTTCTCGCACGCCGTGCCACCGGGCGATCCCGTGTCCCCGTCCGTCCCCCTCGGCACGGCGGTGGGCGGGAGCGCGGGCGGGCTGATCGGCGGGCTGGTCCTGCTCGTCCGCCCGCGCCCCGGACGCAGGGACGACGCCGTGCAGGTGCCCGCCCCCGCCCAGGGCGGCGTCGCCGCGCCGGCCGAGGAGAAGGAGCTCGTGGGATGAACACCGACCGTCGACGGCTCACCGTCACTCTCTGCCGCGACCTCGCGGAGTTCACGGAACTCGCCGCGGAGTGGGACGCTCTGCACCGCCGCTGTCCGACCGCCACACCGTTCCAGAGCCATGCGTGGCTCCGCTCGTGGTGGCTCTCCTACGGAGTCCCCGGCCGGCTCCGCGTGCTGCTGGCACGACGGAACGGGCGGCTGATCGGGGCGGCGCCGCTGATGCTCGTGCACCGCCCGATGCCCCTCCTCATGCCGATGGGCGGGGCGATCTCCGACTTCTTCGACATCCTGGTGGACGGCGAGGACACCGGGACGGCGGTGACCGCTCTGGAGCGCGGGCTCCACAGGGCCGCCTCGCACACGGTCGTCGATCTGCGGGAGGTACGGCCCGACGCCTCCGCACAGCTGCTGTTCGGCACCTGGTCCGGTGCCCGGAGCAGGCTCACCGACTCGACCTGCATGGAGCTGCCCGCGGAGCCGATCGACGCCCTCATCGGACGGATGGGCGGTTCGCGGGCCCAGCGGTCCCGGGCCAAACTCCGCAAGGTCGACTCGCTGGGCATCGAGTGCCGCGAGGCGCCCGTCCACCGGGTGGCGGGTGCGATCGGCAACCTGCTGCACCTGCACGAGCTGCAGTGGCTCGGCAGGGGGGTCAACCCGGAACACCTGCGCCCCCGGTTCTGCGCGCACCTGGTGCGCTCCGCACGCCGGATGGTGCGGGACGGAGAGGCCACGGTGCGGGAGTTCGTCCTCGACGGGGAGGTAGTGGCGGCGGACCTGTCCCTCGGGTCGGCTCAGCTCACCGGAGCCTATCTGTACGGCGTCGACCCCCGCCTCAGGGAGCGGAAGGTGGACGTCTCGTCGATGCTGCTGCGGGAGATCGCGCGGGAGGCCGCGGGTTCGGGGCGCGGAGTGCTGAGCCTTCTGCGCGGCGCCGAGCAGTACAAGAACAACTGGTCTCCCGAAGCGGTCGTCAACCAGCGTCTGCTGCTGGCCCGTTCCGCCCTGGAGCCGATGCTTCGTCTGCGCGAGGGGCAGGTGGCCATGCGTGACCTGGCCGCGGAGACGGTGAAGGCCCGCTTCCCGGCCGCGCGGGACTGGCGCGCGCGGCTGAGCGAACTCCCGGTGACCGGCCTCGCCAGCGTCAGCCGGAGTTGATCCTAGATGATTACTTTTGCGGTGATCCGTTACCGTCTGCCGATTTCCGCGTTGTCAGTGCATGCCAGCCGCACCCCCCGCGGCCGGTCTGGAATCCTCAAGGAGAATTGATGTCGCGTATCTCGAAGGTGGCCGCTGTCATGGCAGGTACCGGTGCCCTGGTCGCCGGCGGTGCCGGCATGGCCTTCGCCGACGCCGGCGCGGGCGCCGTGGCCGCCGGCTCCCCCGGTGTGCTTTCGGGCAACGTGGTCCAGGTGCCCGTCCACGTCCCGGTCAACGTCTGCGGCAACACGGTCAACGTGATCGCCCTGCTGAACCCGGCGTTCGGCAACACCTGCGCCAACGTGTCGGACCACCAGGAGGTCGAGGCCGAGCACCACGACGACGCCAAGGCCGAGGGCGACTACGGCTACGGCCACTGATCTCCCTGACGGGACCTGCCGGGCCCCCTCCCTCCGCGTCGGTGCGGAGAGCGGGGGCCCGGCCGCGTGCAAGGGTGGGACCGACGGCCGCTCAGACGTAACGGTAGAGCCGGGAGTGGTCCATGAGCTGTGAGGGCGGCACGTCCCACGGCGGCATCGGACGGTCGTACGGGAAGATCCTGTCCTGCTGCGGGTCGTCGGCCGCCAGTGCGCCGGCGGGCAGGTAGCGGGAGCGCGGGTGGGCCTTCTGCCAGCGCGTCCAGAGCAGGTCGATGAACGCGTGGTGCAGCCAGAAGACCGGGTCGTCGGGCGAAGCCGCGCCGGCCATGGAACCGCCGATCCACCGATGGACCAGGTTGTGGTTGGCGACGCCGCGGGCTCCCCTGATCCCCCAGCCCTCGATCCTGTTGCGGAAGCCGCGGGTGCTGACGCTGTTCCAGGGCTCGGCGTCGTAGAGGGGGTCCTTCAGCGCGCGATCCACCTCAGCCGCACCCGGAAGGGTGACGGGTGAGGACGGCCGGCCGAAGTTCCGCCGCAGGAAGGGTTCGTCCGTGACCGGTGCGCTGATCCGCCAGTTTCCCCGCCGGTAGGCGAAGGGACCCGTCATGACCTGCCGGTCGCCCGGTCTGCCGTTGCCTCCGAGGAGGTCCTCCCCCCACAGGGACGCGCTCGGCGTGTTGTCCCGGGTCCAGTCCCAGTACGGGATCGAGACGCGGGAGTCGACGCCCCGCAGGGCCTTCTCGAACTCCAGCAGGTATCTGCGGTGCCAGGGGAAGAAGGACGGGGTCATGTGGGCGGGACGCGGCCTGCTGTCGGCATCGGAGACGTAGAACTCACGGTGCATGTCGACGAATTCGTCGTAACGTCCCGAGCGTTTGAGCTCCAGGATCGCGTCCACGAGGCGCTTCTTCTCCGGGCGGGTGAGGTCGCGCTGATTCTTGCGGCTGTACACCAGGCTCGTCCTCCGGGGTCAGATGGCGTGCGGGGGCGCTGCGGACAACTGGGCGGCACCGATCTCGTCGACCGCCGCGCGGGCCGTCTCGAGCAGCGTGGGGTACGACTCGTAGTGGTTGACGGAGCTGAGGTAGCTCCCGTCCGCGCGCCGCATCACGTGCAGGGCGTGGCCGTCGATGCGGACGTCCGTCTCCGGCGCCGCGGCCTCCGCCGCGGCGGCCTGGGGCCGCGCCCCGGCGGGAACCACGGGGGTGACCCCTCCGCGGATGTCGCGCCCCTTGTACACCTCGGAGAAGCGCTCGGGCCCGACGGCGTCCCGCCCGTTGCCCGCACCGGTCCTCTGTCCCCGCAGGAGCACCGGGGCGAGCACGCCGCCGGTGCCTGCGACCACGGCGACGGTGAAGGCGGTCCTCAGGACCGCGCGACGGGCCGGCCCAGCCGGCTCCTCGATCGTGCGGCTGTTCGGTTTCATGGTGGGTGTACCTGCCTCTCGTCCGCTTCCGCGAGGTGTCTCGCTCACGTGGGCAACGAGACGCGGGGCCAACGGTTCTCATGGATCAGGACGCTCCCGACAGTGTTCACGGGCCCACGGCAGCGTGCGCGACGTCCGGCCGACTGTCGGATACGTCCCATTAGACCCTGAGGGGGCGTGCCCTCCGCCCCACGACTCACCACGGGTACGCACCCGGGCCGGACGGCCCCGGTGCGTACCGCACCCGTGGGAATTGTCCGGACGCTCCGGCCGTGTCTGCCTCGCTGCGGAGCCCGCCGGGCCAGCATGGCCGTCCGAACTCCCGGAGGTTGTGCATGAACGCGTCGACGCAGGCACCCACGGACCGCGTACGAGGGACGGCGGGTGCCGATCTGGCCGACCCCGCGTTCTGGAGGCTGCCGCGATCACGGCGGCTGTCGGAATTCGCCCGGCTCCGGGAACTCGACGCACCGGTCCGCTTCACGCCGGGCAGCGGCTCGCGCACGCCGTTCTACGCCCTCGTGAAGCATGCCGACGTACGGGCGGCCAGCCGGCAGCCGCTGCTCTTCGCGAGCGCACCCGGGGTCACCACCCCGGAACCGGCGCCCTGGGCCAAGGCGGTGTTCGGCAACTCCATGGTGAACATGGACGGCGCCGAGCACGCGGGCCTGCGCAGGACCATCTCACGTGCCTTCACGCCGAGGCTGCTCGCCGCGGCCGAGGAGAACATCTCCGCCGTCGCCGGGCGTCTGGTGGACGAGATGGCCGCCGAAGGCCCCGGCGACTTCATGCGGTCGGCGGCCTCGCGCATGCCCTTCGAGGTCATCTGCGACCTGATGGGCATCCCCGCCCGCCACCGCGCCGGGATCCTCGCGCGTGTCGACCACGCCTCCGAGTACGTGGGGGTCCAGCGCCGGGGACGGGCGCGGCTGCGCGTGCCCGGGCGTGGTCTGCGCTCCCTGGCTCGTATGCAGTTCGATATGGCGGGCATCGCCCGTGAGCGGCGCCGTGAACCGGCGGACGACCTGATCTCGGCCCTCGTCCGCGCCGACGTCGGCGGGCAGGCCCTGTCCTCCCGCCAGCTCGGTGCGTTCTTCTCCCTGCTCCTCGTGGCCGGTGTGGAGACCACCCGGAACGCGATCGCCCACGGGCTGGTCCTGCTGACCGCACACCCGGACCAGCGGGCACTCCTGCGATCCGACTTCGAGCGGCACGCCGACGGCGCGGTCGACGAGATCGTCCGCCATTCGACGCCCATCATCCAGTTCCGCCGCACGGTGGCCGCCGAGTGCGAGGTCGGGGGCCGCACCTTCCTGCCGGGGGAGAAGACCGTGCTCCTCTACGCCTCCGCGAACCGGGACGCCTCGGTCTTCGCGGACCCCGACGCCTTCGACATCACCCGGTCGCCGAATCCGCATCTGGGATACGGCGGCGGCGGGCCGCACCACTGCCTGGGCGCGCATCTGGCAAAACTCGAGATGAAGGCCCTGTTCCGCGAAATGCTCGAACGACTGGGGGATGTGAGGTCGCTGGGCGAACCCGTGCTGATCGACTCGAATTTCGACAATCGCGTCGGCTCTCTCCCCCTCACCTTCTGATGTATCACCCGATCGGACCTCTCGAAATCGACCCGTGTCGCGAATGGGCTATTCCCGCATGGTCCCGCAGGCCGTTGTTGAATCTTTCTCCTTAATGTCGTGATGGTCGGATACAGGCCGCAATCCAAGGAGGAGCAGTGCCCGTACAGCGCCGTCTCATCAATTTCGGTATCGGGGCGACCGCGTTCGGCCTCCTCGTGAGCGGCGCGGTCCTCGTCGACCACGACGGCACGGACACGGAGGCCGGAAAGGGCTCCGCGCGGAGCGCACCGGAACCGGCCGGCACGACCGCCATCGGGGCCTACCTGCATTACGGGCCCAAGGGTGTGCAGCGGATGGCGGAGCTGTCGCGATGGCTCGGCGGCACCGAGCTGCGGGTCGGACACAGCTACCTGCCGGGCGACCTGTGGCAGAACATCGAGGGACGGCCCGGCTTCCTCGCCTACTGGGCAGCGTGGCGGCGCGCGGACGCGAACCGGATGTTCGTCCTCAACACGCCCATGATGGAGCGCAACGAGGCCCGCGTCTCCGACAGCGAGGTGCGGCGACTGCTGCGGGCCGGGGTGAACGGGTCGTACGACGAGCACTTCCGCAAGCTGGCCGAGCATCTGGTCCTGCTGGGCATCCCGGACACCGTGCTCGTCCTGGGCTGGGAGATGAACGGGACCACGTACACGCACCGCTGCGGCCCGGACCCCGTCGCGTGGAAGTCGTACTGGAAGCGCATCGTCACCACGATGCGGTCCGTGCCGGGCCAGAAGTTCCGGTTCGACTTCGCACCGAGCAGGGGACGCGACGCGGTGCCCTGGACCGAGTGCTACCCGGGTGACGACGTCGTGGACATCATCGGCATGGACTCCTACGATCAGCCGCCCGCCCGTACCTTCGACGAGCAGGTCAGCGAACCCTACGGGCTGCAGAAGCAGGTCGACTTCGCGGCCGAGCACGGCAAGCCGATCTCCTTCCCGGAGTGGGGGCTCTTCCGCAACGGCGACAACCCCGAGTACATGCGCCGCATGCTGGAGTGGATCGACCTGCACAAGCCGCTCTACCAGACGGTCACCGACTACTGCCCGCACGGGGTGTGGCAGTGCTCCGAGAACCCCCGGTCCTCGGCGGTCTTCCGGGAGAGGCTGAGCGGGCTCCCGAACGCCGAGCCGTCCGTGCCGGCGCCCGACCCGAGCGGGACTCCGACCGCGCCGAAGCCGGACAAGCCCACACCGACGGTTCCCCTGCCGGACACCAACGCGGACGAGTGGTGCGTCAGCATCCCGCTGAGCGACTGGTTCGGCCAGTGGCTGACGGACCGCGAGTTCTGCGTACGCCGCTGAGGTCGGCCACCGGGCGATGTCACATCCGCGTCCGCGCCTTCGCCGACGCGACGGAACGGGTATCCGGTACGCCGTCTCCTGCCTCTGGCGGTGGGCGACAGCGTGCCGTGCCACACCGGCAAGATGAGCCGCTGGCCGCTCACCACCCGGTCCAGAGCAGATGGTTGACGAGCAGGGCGACGACTGCCTGGGCAGTCAGCCAGCCACGCCGGCCGGTGTCCGGGAGCAGAGCGGTCGCGGGCACCAGCCAGACCATGAAGGGCTGCCAGATGCGTTCCGTCTCGGCCTTGCTCATTCCCGAGAGGTCCGCGACGGCGAGCACCAGGAGGGCGGCGATGGTGAGGGCGGCCAGTCTCTGAGCGGGTGTCAGCGTGCCCGGACGCAGACCGCGTACGGCAGCGGGGGCCGCCACCGCCGCCCGGCGCAGACCGGCAACGGTGGCGAATCCAACTGCCAGCGTGGTGCAGGCCAGGTTCGCCCAGACCCAGTAACCGTAGGGGCGGGTTCCGCCGGCGCCCTGGTAGTAGCGCTCCACCAGCAGGTGGTAGGCCTCCCACCAGTTGAAGCCCGCCAGGGTGAACGCCACGGGCGCGACCAGCGCGCCGAGCACCAGGGGGCCGAGCGGACGCACCGTACGGGCGAGCAGGAGGACGGCCGCCAGGAGGGCGCCGACGAGTGTCAGACCGTAACTGAGGTAGCAGGTCAGCCCGAACAGCAGTCCGGAGCCGAGCGCCGCGGCTGCCGGGTGCCTGGCCGTACGGGTCGCGGCGAGGGCCAGCAGCGCCACCGACCAGGCCGCGACGGCGGCGAAGTAGCCGTCGGCCGAGGTTCCCGTCCAGACGGCGAAGGGAGCCAGCACGAGGAACGGGGCCGCGCGCCGTGCGAGGGCTTCGTCCGTCAGGGCTCGCAGCGCGACCAGGACGGCAACCGCCGCTGAGCCGCCGAGCACGATGCACCACATGCCCGCCCAGGCTCCGCCTCCGAGTCCGGCCCGGTCCAGGCCGACGAAGGTGAGCGTGGCGCCCGGCGGGTGTCCGGCGACGTGGGCGGGCCAGTTGCCGGGCGGCCCGATGACGATGTGGTCGGTGAAGCCGCGCAGTGCGGCGCCGATGTCGTCGAACCTGTCGATGACCCGGAGGTATTCGTGCTTGGTGGTCAGTCTGCGTTCGATCCCGCGGTACCAGCCATCGATGAGGGCGAGCGAGAGGATCCAGGCCACCGAGCCGGCCCAGCAGGTGAGGAGCAGGCCTCGCCAGGGCATTCGGGCCGCGAGCCGGGGTCCGTAGCCGATGACCGCGACGGCCACGGCCAGGGCGGCGGGGGTGCCGGGGCCGAGGTGCGGGTCCCAGGAGGCCAGGAGGGGCGGCCAGTGGACCTGCAGGCTGCCGTCGCCCTCCTGGATCACCCATCCGACCCCCATGGCCACGGCCACCAGCAGCGCCCCCGCCGCGGCGGCCGCCAGATCCCGGCGACGGCCGGCGTGAGCGGTCGGAGCGGCGGGCACGGGATGTTCGGGGGGTTCGACGGTACGGGTCGGGTCACTGCGTTCCTCGGTCGTCACAGACGCACGCTACGCACCGGCGGGGCTCGCCGGGCGGAACGTCGCCGCCACGTCACAGATCCGTCAGATCCCGAGGCGCGGCACGGGTCGACGTCAGACTTTCGTCAGGAGTCGTACGCCCCGAGGCGCAACGTCTCCGCATAACGTCGCCACCATGCGAGACAGACATCATCAAGCCCGTGCGCGCGTCCCCTCCCCAGGCTTTCCGCTCCCCACCGAGCCCGCGTTCTGGCGCAGTCCGGTGCGCGGGGCACGGTTCACGGCCGTACTCGGGCTGGTCCTCCTCGCCGGGATCACGCTGCTGTTCGTCACGGGTCTCCTGTCGTACGCGGCATACAACCCGGACCTCGCCGCCGTGAACGACAAGACGCCGGACAAGGGGTTGCTCGGCTTCTACCTGTTCGACTGGCCCACGGGACCACGCTGGCTGTACCGGCTGACGCAAGGGGTCCACGTCACCCTCGGCATCGTCCTCGTGCCCGTCCTGCTGGCGAAGCTGTGGTCGGTGGTGCCGAAACTCTTCGCGTTGCCGCCGGCACGGTCGGCCGGGCACGCGCTGGAGCGTCTGTCGCTGCTGCTGCTCGTGGGCGGGGCGCTCTTCGAATTCGTCACGGGCCTGCTGAACATCCAGTTGGAGTACCTGTTCCCAGGGTCCTTCTACCCGCTGCACTTCTACGGGGCGTGGGTCTTCTTCGCCGCGTTCCTCGCCCACACCTGTCTCAAACTCCCCCGTGCGCTGCGGGTGCTGCGCGACGGGCTCCCCACCGGGGAGAAGGACGAGTTGGCCTCGCCCCGTCCCTCCGAGCCGACCGTCTCCCGGCGCGGCGCCCTGGCCGTCGTGGGGGCGGGGTCGCTGCTCCTGCTGGTCACCTCCGCCGGGCGGAGCTTCGACGGCGGGCTGCGGCGCACCGCACTGCTGACCCCGCGCGGCGGCGCCGAACCGGGGCCGGGTCCCAACGGCTTCCAGATCAACAAGACCGCCGCGAAGGTGGGCATCACCCCTGCCGACACCGGGGAACGCTGGCGGCTCACCGTCGTCGGACCGGCCGGGGAGATCCGGCTCTCGCGCACGGAACTGCTCGCCATGGACCTGCACAGCGCGGCGCTGCCCATCGCGTGCGTGGAGGGGTGGTCGACGTCGGACCAGTGGTGGCGCGGTGTCCGCCTGCGCGACCTCGCCGCGCTCGCCGGGTTCCCGGACGAGCCACCCGGGGTGCTCGTGGAATCCCTGCAGCGCAGCGGGCCGTTCCGGACGGTGGCGCTCCGGGGCAACCAGGTGCGCGATCCGCTGTCACTGCTCGCGCTGGGCGTCAACGGCGAGGCGCTGTCGCCCGATCACGGCTATCCCGCACGCGTCATCGTGCCGGCCGCCCCCGGCGTGATGAACACCAAATGGGTGAACCGCCTGACGTTCGGAGAGCTGTGATGAGGGTTCTGCGCCGCTGGTACGGGGAGGGGCCGCTGCACCTGCTGCTGATGCTCTCGTCCCTCGCCCTGGCGGGATACGCGGGGGTGCGACTGCTCGACGGGGACACCTTCCTGATCGTGGTGTGGTTCGTGGGCGCCGCGTTCGTCCACGACCTGGTCCTGGTGCCGCTGTACTCGGCGGCGGACCGTGCGTTGCGCGTCCCCTTCGCGCGACGTCCGGCGCTGGTGAACTTCGTCCGCGTTCCGCTGCTCCTTTCCGGTCTGCTCCTGCTGATGTGGTTCCCCCTGATCACACGTCACGCGGAACGCTACGAGCCGGCGAGCGGGCTGTCCCCCGACAGGTTCCTGGCCAACTGGCTGCTGATCACCGCCGCGCTGTTCGCGGTGTCGGCGCTCTGGCTGGTGCTGCGGACGGTGCGGGCCGGGCGCAGGGCGAGGAACGGGCGGCCGTCGGCCTCCCACTGATCCACTGGCTTCCAGCCCTGTGACCGGGCGTGGCCGAGCATGGCGGGCACCCCGACGCGGGCCCAGGGGAAGTGGGGGCCGGTTCCGGCCTGCCCCCGGCCGTCGTCGAGCCGCACGTGGACCTGCTCGTCCACGTCCTGGGGCGCGGCCTCGGTGATGAGCAGTCCGCCGGGGGCCAGCACGGCGGCGATCCGGCGCAGGAGCGCCCTGGGGTCACCGCCGATCCCGATGTTGCCGTCGATGAGCAGGGCTGTTCCCCACCGCCCTTCGCCGGGCAGCGGCTCGAACACGCTGCGGCGGAGCGCCGAGCCGCCGATCCGCTGGGTGCGGCCGATGGCGGCCTCGCTCACGTCGATGCCCAGCGCCCGGTGTCCGCGCGCGGCCAGGGCGGCGACCAGCCGGCCGGGCCCACAGCCGATGTCGATGACGGTCCCCTCGCTGCGGTGCAGTGCCGACAGGTCGGCGGCGTCGGCCTCCGCACACCAGCGTTCGACGTCGAGTGGCAGCAGCCACCCGTCCTCACTCCGGAGGAAGAGCGGGCCGTGCCCCTGGCTGAGTGCTCGCGCGTACGGATCGGCCGTCGCCCACGGGGCTGAGGTCTCGTCTGCCGGTGGCAGCGCCGTACTCATCGGACCACCGCCCGGCTCAGTCGTGTATGGGCCTGGGCGAAGCGCCCGTGCGGCGCGATGGCGGCGACGTGCGCCGCGTCTTCGGCGGTGTCCACGTCGCGCAGCGGCGGAAGGTCCCGCACGGTGAGGCCGAATTCCGTCAGGCGGGCCCGCTGGAGTGCGCCCGTGTCGGGGCGGGACATCGGAACGCCCCGCACGAGGCCGGGGTCGGGGGCCGCGAGGCCGAGAGCCCAGAAGCCGCCGTCTTCGGCCGGCCCGAACCAGGCGTCACACCCGTCCCAGCCGTCCGGGGAGAGCGCGGGGGCCAGCAGGGCGGGAGTGATCTGCGGGGTGTCCATGCCGACGAGGAGCGCCGGCCCCGTACACGTGGCGAACGCCGCCGCGATGCGCTCGTCGAGGGTGCCCGCGCACTGCGGCACTACGTCGAAGCCCGGAGGCGTCCAGGGGCCGGGGCGGCCTTCGAGGACCAGGACCCGCCGCCGCGCGGGCAGGGCGAGCACGGTCCGCAGCGTGTCCTGAAGGGCCGCGGCGGCGAGTTCAGCGGCCTCTTCGGGGCTGAAGGGCGGTGTGAGCCGCGTCTTGACCCTCCCGGGGAGAGGTTCCTTGGCGATGACGAGCAGCGCCGTCGCTCCGTGCGATGTACTCATCGGGCCGCCTCCGCCCTGGCGCCCCTCGGGGTCGGTGATTCCGGTTGCCTCAGCACCGCACGCATGTCCCGGACCGCGTGCCAGGTACCCCGCCAGGTGCCGGTGACCTTGGACTTGCCGGTACGGGGCAGATACGGCACGTCCGTTTCGGTGACGCGCAGTCCGGCGTCCGACGCGCGCACCACCATCTGCAGGGGATAGCCGCTGCGACGGTCCGTCAGGCCGAGGGCCAGCAGCGTCTCCCTGCGCACGGCCCGCATCGGCCCGAGGTCGTGCAGCCTCAGGCCGGTACGGCGGCGGAGCATCCTGGACAGGGCGATGTTGCCCGCCCTCGCGTGCAGGGGCCACGCGCCGCGGGCCGTGGGGCGGCGCCGGCCGAGAAGCAGGTCGCTCTCGCCCTCGGCGATCCGCCGGACGAAGCCGGGGAGGAGCGCCGGGTCGAGTGAACCGTCGCAGTCGCAGAAGCAGACGTACTCCGCCTCGGCGGCGAGCAGTCCCGCGTGACAGGCCGAGCCGAAGCCGCGGCGTGGTTCGTGCACCACGGTCGCGCCGAGCGCGCGGGCGATGTCCGCCGACCCGTCGGTGGACCCGTTGTCGACGACGATGGCCCGCCATCCTTCGGGGACACGGGCCAGCACCCGGGGCAGGGCAGCGGCCTCGTCGAGGCAGGGCAGAACGATGTCGGCGCGGAGGGGTGCGGGATCAGCCGGTGAGTATTCGGTCACGCCGATCACCCTACGGAGCGAAAACCGGCATTCCGGGCTTCGGGTTCTTACGAAACGTGGACGTCGACCATGTGGCGGCCGGGGGCCCTCCGCCCCAACGGTCTCTGATGCCACAGTGGTGCCATGCAGAACATCTCTTCCCCTCCGGACCCCGGCGCCGTTTCACCGAACGGTCGCAAGGACGGCGTGTCGCGCGGCCGTGTCCTCGTCGTCGACGACGATCCGACCGTCGCGGAGGTCGCCGCCGGGTACCTGGAACGGGCGGGCTACGAGGTCGGGCGGGCGGACGACGGGCCCATGGCGCTGGGCAGCTTCGCGGAACAGCGGCCCGATCTGGTGGTGCTCGACCTGATGCTGCCCGGCATGGACGGCTTCGAGGTGTGCCGGCGGATGCGTGCGCGGGGGCCCGTGCCCGTCATCATGCTCACCGCGAGGGGGGACGAGGACGACAGGATCCTGGGACTGGAGACCGGTGCCGACGACTACGTGACCAAGCCCTTCAGCCCGCGCGAGCTCGTGCTGCGGGTGGAGGCGGTCCTGCGCCGGGGCCGGCGCGCCGGCCCCGGCGGCCCCGCCCGGCTCGGCGGAGCGGGGATCGGCCTGGAGCCTCTGGCCCGTCGTGCGACCCGCGACGGCAGGGATCTCTGCCTGACGCTCCGCGAGTTCGACCTGCTCGCCTTCTTCCTGAGCCACCCCGGTCAGGCCTTCACCCGCGAGGAGCTGATGCGGGAGGTCTGGGGCTGGGACTTCGGTGATCTGTCGACGGTGACCGTCCATGTGCGGCGCCTGCGCGGGAAGGTCGAGACCGACCCGGCCCGCCCCCGTCTGATCCACACGGTGTGGGGCGTGGGTTACCGCATGGACCTGCCCGACGACGACACCTCCGGGAACTGAGCACATGGCCGACATCCTCCTCATCGCCCTCCTCGCCTTCCTCGGCGCCGCCGCTGCCGGGCTCCTCGGCGCCCTGGCCCTGCGGCTGCTCCGCCACCGCCCCCTGGTGGTCTCCCTGACCGTCGTCGCCGCGGTGGCGGTGACCGCGATGCTGGCGGGCACCCTGACCGTGGCCTGGGCCATGTTCCTGTCGCCGCACGATCTGACGGTGGTGACGACCGTCGTCGCCATGGCCGCCGCGGTGTCCCTCGCGACCGCGGTCCTGCTGGGCCGCCGGGTGGCCGCCAGCAGCCGCGACCTGACGATGGCTGCCCGCTCGTTCGGGGACGGGGGCACGTTCGACGCCCCCGAGGGGCATGCGACCGCGGAACTCGCGGCGCTCACACGTGAACTGGCGGCCACCAGCGGGAAACTAGAAAGCTCCCGGGAGCGTGAGCGCGCCCTGGAGAGGTCGCGCCGGGAGCTCGTCGCGTGGATCTCGCACGACCTCCGGACCCCCCTGACCGGGCTGCGCGCCATGTCAGAGGCGCTGGAGGACGGCATGGCCGCGGACTCCGGCCGCTACCTTCGGCAGATACGCCTTGAGGTGGAGCGCATGAACGACATGGTCGGTGACCTCTTCGAACTCTCGCGCATCCACGCCGGGTCGCTCGCGCTGGCGCCCACCCGGGTCTCCGCCCACGACCTGGTCGGCGACGCCCTCGCCGGTGCCGATCCGCTGGCCCGCGAACACGGGGTCCGCCTGGTCGGCGACCTGGTCGACGCGGTGCCCGTGGAGGTCGACAGCAAGGAGATGAGCCGGGTCATGGGCAACCTCCTGATCAACGCGATCCGGCGCACCCCTGCCGACGGGACGGTCGCGGTCGCCGCGCGGCGCTCACCGGACGGTCTCGTGCTCTCGGTGACCGACGGGTGCGGCGGGATCCCAGAGGAAGATCTCGCGCGGGTGTTCGACACTGGGTGGAGGGGCAGCCCGGCCCGTACCCCTCCGTCGGGAGCCGGCCTCGGGCTCGCGATCGTCCGCGGAATCGTCGAGGCGCACTCCGGGCGAACCGGTGTCCGGAATGTGGCGGGTGGCTGCTGCTTCGAGGTCACCCTCCCCGCCGCCTCGGGCTGAAGGCACCTGGCCACCCGGCGGGTCCTCGGACGAGAGCCGCCGGACGCCCGGGCTATGGACGCGACTCCGCGGCGGCCCGCAGAGGTGCCGTGGCGAACTCCCGCATCCCCGCGGCGAAGTCCGTCTCCGGCTTCCAGCCGAGTTCCTCGCGCAGGCGCCGCGAATCGGCGGTCACATGGCGGACGTCCCCGAGCCGGTACGCGCCGGTGACGACGGGGTCCGGACCGCCGTGGGCCGCCGACAGCGCCCGGGCCATCTCGCCGATGGTGTGCGGGGTGCCGCTGCCCGTGTTGTAGGCGTCGAAGGTGCCCGGCGCCCGCTCGTCCAGTGCCGCGAGAGCCACGGCGTTGGCCGCCGCCACGTCCCGAACGTGCACGAAGTCCCGCCGCTGCGCGCCGTCCTCGAAGACCTGGGGTGCCTCGCCCCTGGCCAGGGCCGACCTGAAGAAGGACGCGACACCGGCGTACGGGGTGTCGCGCGGCATCCCCGGGCCGTACACGTTGTGGTAGCGCAGCGCCACGGCCCGTCCCCCCGTCGCACGGGTCCAGGCGGCGGCGAGGTGTTCCTGTGCCAGCTTGGTCGCCGCGTAGACGTTACGGGGGTCGGCGGCCGCCTCCTCGGTGACCAGCCCCGGCACCAGTTCCGAGCCGCAGGAGGGGCAGTGCGGCTCGAACCGCCCGGCATCGAGGTCGGCCACCGCCCTGGGACCCGGCCTGACCACGCCGTGCCGGGGGCAGTCGTAGCGTCCCTCGCCGTAGACCACCATGGACCCCGCGACGACCAGGTCCCGTACGCCCGCCGCCGCCATCCCGGCGAGTAGCACGGCGGTGCCCAGGTCGTTGCACCCGACGTACTCCGGTGCGTCGGCGAAGTCCTTCCCGAGTCCCACCATCGCCGCCTGATGGCACACGGCGTCGATCCCGGCCAGGGCGCCGGCCACGGCTTCCCGGTCGCGTACGTCCGCGACGAGCGTCGTGACCCCCGGCGGCAGTTGCGCCGACGCGGGTGAACCGGAGGATCCGTGCGCCGAGGGGAGCAGGGCGTCGAGGACCACCGGCTCGTGCCCGCCCCGGGCGAGGGTCCGGACGACGTACGACCCGATGAACCCGGCTCCGCCGGTGACCAGTACACGCATACCGACACGCTAGGCGGCCCGCGGACCGGAGGGACAGTGCGGCACGCCCACGTCACGGGACCGTAAGAACCCCACGGGCTCGCGCCGGGCGCGGCCGCCGCGCGGCGGGGGGGCGGCTCTCGTGTGCGCGGCCCGCGCGCAGACGGACGCCTCTGCGTCCCTCCGACGGCTGGGATCCGACTCCCTCCGACGCGTCGCTTCCCGATCACACGGGTCTCTTCGATACTGGGGCCGTACGCACCTGAGACAAGAGGATCGGATTCACGCCGACGGCCGGCACCAGTGGTCTGCCGTCGCTCTCCCCTGGAGGAACCGTTGCGCATGCTCATCAACGTGCCGGAGACCGTGGTCGCTGACGGCCTTCGCGGTATGGCCGCCGCACACCCCGAACTGGTCGTCGACGCCGAGAAGCGTCTCGTAGTACGGCGCGACGCGCCCGTCGCCGGCAAGGTGGGGCTCGTCTCCGGTGGCGGGTCCGGGCACGAGCCGCTGCACGCGGGATTCGTCGGGCCGGGAATGCTCTCCGCGGCGTGCCCCGGAGAGGTGTTCACCTCTCCCGTGCCCGATCAGATGGTGCGGGCCGCGACGGCGGTCGACAGCGGTGCGGGTGTGCTGTTCATCGTGAAGAACTACACCGGCGACGTCCTGAACTTCGACATGGCCGCGGAGCTCGCCGAGGACGAAGGTGTACAGGTCGCACGGGTGCTCGTCGACGACGACGTCGCGGTGGCCGACAGCACCTTCACCGCGGGCAGACGGGGCACCGGCGCGACGCTCTTCGTGGAGAAGATCGCCGGTGCGCTCGCCGACGAGGGCGCGCCGCTGGAGCAGGTGGAGGCGGTGGCACGCCGGGTGAACGAGTCCTCGCGGAGCTTCGGAGTCGCGCTCAGCTCGGTCACCACTCCGGCGAAGGGCACCCCGACCTTCGATCTCCCACCGGGTGAGCTGGAGTTGGGCATCGGCATCCACGGCGAGCCGGGACGTGAGCGGCGCGCGATGATGACCTCCCGGGAGATCGCCGACTTCTCCGTCGACGCGGTCCTGGAGGACCTGCGGCCGAGCGGCCCCGTGCTCGTCCTGGTCAACGGCCTCGGCTCGACGCCGCTGCTGGAGCTGTACGGGTTCAATGCCGAAGTGCAGCGGGTGCTGTCCGAGCGGGGGGTGACGGTGGCTCGTACCCTGGTGGGGAACTACGTGACGTCGCTCGACATGGCGGGCTGCTCGGTGACCCTCTGTCAGGCGGACGATGAGCTGGTACGGCTCTGGGACGCGCCGGTGCAGACGCCCGCGCTCCGCTGGGGCCGGTGAACGGAACTCCGTCGGCCCGTCCGAGGAACAGGAGATCTTGTGCTCGACACCGATTTCTTCCGTCGCTGGATGACCGCCACCGCGGCAGCCGTGGACCGCGAGGCGGACCGGCTGACCGAGCTGGACGCCGCGATCGGGGATGCCGATCACGGAAGCAACATGCGGCGCGGCTTCACCGCGGTGCGCGACGTACTGGAGAAGGAACCGCCCGCGACGCCCGGCGCCGTGCTCGCACTGGCGGGCAGGCAGCTGATCTCGACGGTCGGCGGGGCGTCCGGACCGCTGTACGGGACCTTGTTGCGCCGCACCGGGAAGGCCTTGGGCGACGCGCAGGAGGTCTCGCCCGCCGAGCTGGCCGAGGCCTTCGGCGCGGGGGTCGCAGCGGTGGCGCAGCTCGGTGGGGCGCAGGCGGGTGACAAGACGATGCTCGACGCGCTGCTCCCCGCCGTCGAGGTCCTGGCCGACTCCTTCGAACAGGCCCACGAAGCGGCGGTGGCCGGTGCCTCGGCCACCATCCCGCTGCAGGCGCGCAAGGGCAGGGCCAGCTATCTGGGCGAGCGCAGCATCGGTCACCAGGATCCGGGGGCGACGTCGGCCGCGCTTCTGGTGGGGGCGCTCGTGGAGGCCTCGGCACAGATCGCTGGAGGCGGAGCGTGAGTGAGGAGAAGCAGGTCGGGATCGTCCTGGTCTCGCACAGCGGGCCGGTGGCGGAGGCCGTGGCCGAGCTGGCCAGGGGACTGGCGGCCGGTGGCGCGACGGCCCCGGTGGCGGCGGCGGGCGGCACGTCCGCCGGAGGGCTCGGTACGAGTTCGGAGCTGATCGCCGAGGCGGCCCGCATGGTGGACGGGGGTGCGGGTGTGGCGATCCTGGTGGACCTCGGAAGCGCGGTACTGACCGTGAAGTCGATGCTGGCCGAGGGCGATGAACTGCCCGAGGGAGCACGGCTGGTGGATGCCCCGTTCGTCGAGGGCGCGGTCGCCGCGCTGGTGACGGCGTCCGCGGGCGGCGACCTGGACACCGTGGAGGCCGCCGCCTCGGACGCGTACGGCTACCGGAAGACGTGAGTGCCCGGAGGCGGCGGCGTAGCTCCTGAGAGTCTGTCCGGCCGCCCCCGCAGGGAGGGGCGGCCGGACAGACTCTGCCGGTTCCGCGCGGTCAGGATGTCGTGCGGGGCGAAGGCGACCGACGCGTTGCGCGCACCCTGGGCGACGGTCGCGGCCACGTGTGTCCGCTGCCCCGCCACGAGCTCCGCGGGCGCGTCGAGTGACAGCCCGTCGGCGACGAACTGGGCGTCGGACATCACCGCGAACCGCGAGTCCCGGCGTTCGGCCACGGCGGCCGGGTCGATCAACGGGTCTGCGGGTAGAGCCTGTTCGGGAACGTCCACCGTCGGTGGCACCTGGGCCGTCAGGTCGTCGATGACGATCTCGCCGGTGTACTGCCGTGCGGCGGCGGTCTCGGCGAGGTAGGAGCGGTACACCGACAGCGGCATCGCCACCCCCGGCGGCACGGCGAAGGTGACCTGCCGCCAGCCGGTCCAGGTGATCTACGGCCCTCGCAGCAGTTGGTCCGAACCCGCGGCGCCCTTCAGAGGGCGTTGAGTCCGATCTTCCTTGGTTCGTGATCGCTCGATCGAGGTACTGATCGCCGCCCGGGCCGTCTGCCGCTGACCTCCCGCGGGCAGGCGCTCAGCGGCCCTGGCCACGCCTCCAGTAAGCCGACTCCGACCTGGCGTTTTCCCGGTTCAGCGGCGGGAGGGGAGGAACTGGCGGGGCGGAGCAACAGTTCGTGACTCCTCCCCCTCCTGAAGGACTCCGTTGGGGAATCCGTGATTCGGGCTTCCTGGCATGGTCATGCAACAAGGTCGAGGCGGGCGAGGTGAGAGAGGCGGGATGTGCCGAGC